>NZ_JBHSCH010000021.1:0-58006 GCF_042651065.1 Teichococcus aestuarii | reverse complement strand
GCCGCCGCGGCCGGCAGGGTCACGGGCGGCGTGGGCGGCGCCAGGGCGCAGCCGGCGAGGACCAGCCCCAGCGCCAGCCCGAGGGCGGGCCGCGACACGGCGGGGCGCGGCATCATGCGCCCCCGGTCACCAGCGAGGTGCGGTGCCGCTTGGCCAGTTCCACATAATGTGCCGCGATGCGGTCCCAGCGGGCGCGCTCCTCGGCATCCATCATCCGCACCTTGCGGGCGGGCGAGCCCAGCCACAGCTCGTTGGCGCCGATCCGCTTGCCGGGCGCGAGCAGTCCGCCGGCACCCAGCATGCCGCCCTCCTCGATCACCGCGCCGTCCAGCACCGTGGCGCCCATGCCGACGAAGGCGCGGTCGTGCAGCATGCAGGCATGGATGATGCAGGCATGGCCGATGGTGACGTCGGCGCCGATGATGGTGGGGTGGGTGCCGGCATTCACATGGACGATGCTGCCGTCCTGGATGTTGCTGCGGGCGCCGACGCGGATGAAGTTGGTGTCGCCGCGCAGCACGCAGTGATACCAGACGCTGGCATCCGCCCCCAGCTCGACATCGCCGATGACGGCGGCGCTGGGCGCGACGAAGGCGCTGGGGTCGATGGTGGGCAGGCGCCCTTCGAAGGGATGGAGCGGAGCCATGGGCGTGACGGGTTCCTCGCGCTGCGGCGGGGTTCGCCCGCCAGGGTTGGCCCGCCACCCTGGCGGCGGGCATGGGCGGGAGGGGCTGCCCCCCTCGCCCGCATCATCCTGCCCGCTGGCGCCGGGCGGAAGGGGGTGCCCCCCCGCGCCCCACGCCGGCGGCGTCTCAGGCGGCCTGCCGTGCCGCCTGCTCCAGCCCGAGCATCAGGCCGATATTCTGCACCGCGGCCGCCGAGGCGCCCTTGCCCAGATTGTCCAGCCGCGCCACCAGAACGGCCTGGTGCCGCGCCGCGTTGCCGAACACCCGCAGTTCCAGCCCGTTGGTGTCGTTCAGCGCCTCGGGCTCCAGCTTGCCATTGGCCGGCGCCGGCACGACCCGGACCCAGGGCGAGCCTTCGTAATGCGCGGCCAGCGCCGCCCGCAGATCCTCCGGCGCGGGGTTGCCCGGCAGGGTGTCGAGATGCAGCGGGATGGAGACGAGCATCCCCTGCCGGTAGTTGCCGACGCTGGGGACGAAGATCGGCCGCCGCGTCAGGCCGGAATAGAGCTGCAGCTCCGGCAGGTGCTTGTGCTCCAGCCCCAGCCCGTACAGCTCGAAGGCCGGCGCCGTGCCGCCCTCATAGGCCTCGATCATCGCCTTGCCGCCGCCGGAATAGCCCGAGACGGCATTGACGGTGATGGGGTGGTCGGCCGGGATCAGCCCGGCATCGACCAGCGGCCGCAGCAGGGCGATGCCGCCCGTCGGGTAGCAGCCGGGGTTGGAAACGCGCGGGCTGGCCGCCACCGCCGCCGCCTGCGCCGCCGACAGCTCGGGGAAGCCATAGGCCCAGTCCGGGTGCACGCGGTGGGCGGTGGAGGCGTCGAGCAGCTTGGGCGCGTCGGCGCCGAGGCTGGCGGCCATGGCCGCGCTCTCCTTCGCCGCCTCGTCCGGCAGGCAGAGCACCACCAGGTCCACCTCGGCCATCAGGGCGCGCTTGGCCTCGGGGTCCTTGCGCTGCGCCGGGTCGATCGAGCGCAGGGCGATGCCGGGCAGCGCCTCGAGGCGCTGGCGGATGCCCAGCCCCGTTGTGCCGGCCTCGCCGTCGATGAAGATCGCGGGAACGGAACCCTTGGCCATCTGGCCCTCCTTCAGGGTCGGTGACGATAGCAGAATGCAGAAAGGGCGGGTCCTCGCGGACCCGCCCTTGCCGATGAACAGCCCTTGATCGGGCCGGCGCGTACGCCGGCCCGCCAGCGTCAGCGCTTGCTGAACTGGAAGGAGCGTCGGGCCTTGGCCTTGCCGTACTTCTTGCGCTCGACGACGCGCGGGTCGCGCGTCAGGAAGCCGGCCTTCTTCAGGATCGGCCGCAGGGCCGGCTCGAAGTTGGTCAGGGCGCGGCTGATGCCGTGGCGCACCGCGCCGGCCTGGCCGGAGAGCCCGCCGCCGACGACCGTGCAGTACACGTCGAACTGCTGGTAGCGGTCGGCCACCAGGAAGGGCTGCGCGATCAGCATGCGCAGCACCGGCCGGGCGAAGTACTTGGAGGCGGCCTTGCCGTTGATCTCGACAGTGCCCTTGCCCGGCTTCACCCAGACGCGCGCGATGGCGTTCTTGCGGCGGCCCGTGGCGTAGGAGCGGCCGAACTGGTCCTTCTTCGGCTCGCGCGGCGCGGCGGCGGCCTCACCGGCGGCCGGGGTGCCGGCGACCAGGTTCTTCAGCTCGGACAGCGAAGTGGCGGTGGTCTGTTCGCTCATGATCTCAGGCCACCTTGTTCTTGCGGTTCAGGGCGGCGACGTCCAGCGTCTGGGGCTGCGCGCCGGCATGCGGGTGCTCGGCGCCCGCATAGACGTGCAGGTTCTTCATCTGCCGACGGCCCAGCGGGCCACGGGTGATCATGCGCTCCACGGCCTTCTCGATCACGCGCTCGGGGAAACGGCCCTCGAGGCGCTCACGGACGGTGCGCTCCTTGATCCCGCCGGGGTAGCCGGTGTGCCAGTAGAAGACCGACTGCTCGGCCTTGTTACCGGTCACCTTCACCTTCTCGGCGTTGACGATGACGACATGATCGCCGCAATCGACATGCGGCGTGAACTGCGGCTTGTGCTTGCCGCGGAGGTGATTGGCAACGAGGGCCGCGAGACGGCCGAGCACGAGCCCGTCCGCATCGATCAGCACCCAGCCCTTCTTGACCTCCGCCGGCTTCAGCGAGCGGGTCTGCGTGGTGAGCATGATCTGCTTTGCTTAGTCCTGGAAAGATGGGGCGGGTTATCGGCGCAACGCCCAGGGAGGTCAAGGAAAAAAGCTGTGGTATCATGATACCGTAGCCGTTCGGGCCTCAGGAGCAGCGCGACCACCGCCCCCGGTCGAGGTGGAAATGGTCGCGGTGCGGCGCGTTGTAGTCCGGCCCCAGCACCGCCTTGAAGAAGCGGCAGGCGCCGTCCCGCGCATCCCGCAGGAAGGCGGCCTCCGGCCCCGCCCCCTCCCAGTCGCGCAGCAGGGTGATGGCGCGGCCATCGGCCAGGGTGAAGCCGGCGATGTCGATGGCGTTGGCCGTGGCGTGCTGGCTGCGGCGGCCTTCGGCGCGGTGATAGACGTTGCGGCAATTGTAGGTGCCGAGCTGCCGCACGGCGCGCACGCCCTGGCCGAAATGCGCCCGCGCCGCCGGCTGCAGCGCGTGCCGCTCGAACATCGCCCAGGCCACCGCCAGCGGGCAGGTCACCACCGGCCCCGCCGGGCTGAGCGCGGCACGGCCGCCCTCCAGCCGCACCGTGTTCTCCAGCGGGCAGCCTGAGTCCGAGGCACGGTCCGGCAGGCGCGCCATCGCCAGCCCCGACTGCTCCAGCGCGGCGAAGCAGGCCGCGGGCTCGCGCTCCAGCCGGGCCAGCTTCCAGGGCGTCACGAAATTGGGGGTGTCGCGGATGTCGAGCACGGCCCAGGGGTCCCAGCGCGGCGGCGGGCGCCACAGGCCCGAGACATAGAGGCCCGCCGGCGCCAGCAGCGACAGCAGCAGCAGGAGGATCACGACCCGGCGGAGCATCCGCCCTCAGATGGTCCCGCCGGCGCTCCGGGGAACCCCCCTCCCCTTGCGGGGCGGCGGCACTCGCCGCAAAGCTGCACGCCTTCGCGACCACACCGACCGGACGGAACCCGCCCCATGCCCGTGATCAACCGCATCGCCGACTTCCACGACGAGATGACCGCCTGGCGGCAGGATTTCCACCGCCACCCGGAGCTGGCCTTCGAGGAGGTGCGCACCAGCGGCATCGTGGCGGAGAAGCTGCGGGAGTTCGGCGTGGACGAGGTGATCACCGGCATCGCCAAGACGGGCGTGGTCGGCGTCATCCGCGGCAATGCGCCGGGCGGCGCCATCGGCCTGCGCGCCGACATGGACGCGCTGCCGATCCTGGAGGAGAGCGGCGTCCCCTACACCTCCACCGTGCCGGGCAAGATGCACGCCTGCGGCCATGACGGCCACACCACCATGCTGCTCGGCGCGGCGAAGTACCTGGCCGAGACGCGCAACTTCGCCGGCACCGTCTATGTCATCTTCCAGCCCGCCGAGGAGATGGGCGGCGGCGCCGAGGTGATGGTGAAGGAAGGGCTGTTCGAGCGCTTCCCGATGGACCGCGTCTTCGCCATCCACAACTGGCCGAACCTGCCGGCGGGCGAGATGCACTGGCGCACCGGCCCGGTGATGGCGGCGGTGGCCGATATCGAGATCACCATCACCGGCAAGGGCGCGCATGGCGCCATGCCGCACATGGGCAACGACCCGGTGGTGATCGCGGCGCAGATCGTCACCGCGCTGCAATCCGTCGTGGCGCGCAACGTGGAGCCGGTGGAGGCGGGCGTCGTCACCATCGGCAAGATCGAGGGCGGCAACGCCTTCAACGTCATCCCCGAGACGGTGAGCCTGCGCGGCACCGCCCGCTGGTTCCGCCCCGAGGTGGGCGACATCCTGGAGAAGAAGGTGACGGAGATCGCCTCCGGCATCGCCACCGCCTTCGGCGCGCAGGCGGAGGTGCGCTTCTTCCGCATGTACCCCTCCACCATCAACGAGGCCGAGGCGACGCAGCTCGCCGCCCGCGCCGCCGCTGCCGTGGTGGGCGAGGCCAACACGCATGAGCTGCCCAAGCCGACCATGGGCGGCGAGGACTTCGCCTTCATGCTGAACGCCAAGTCCGGCTCCTACCTGATGCTGGGCGGCGGCCGCTCGGCCGGCGATGCCGGGCTGCACCACCCGAAATACGACTTCAACGACGCGGTCCTGCCGGTCGGCGCCAGCTTCTTCGCGGCGCTGGCCGAGCAGCTGCTGCCGCGCGGCTGAAGGCGGCACCCGTGAAGATCCCGCCCCTGCCCTTCACCGCCATCGACTGGTCGGCGGTGGAGCCGACCCGGCACGCGGGCGAATCCGGCCACGCGCTGTGGCGCACCTTCACCCTCGGCGACATCCGCGTGCGGCTGGTGGAGTATTCGCCCGGCTACGTGGCCGACCACTGGTGCGACCGTGGCCATATCATCCACGTGGTCGCGGGCACCCTGGTCAGCGAGCTGAAGGACGGCCGGCGCACGGAGCTGAAGGCCGGCATGAGCTACATGGTGTCCGATTTCGGCGACGCGGCGCACCGCTCCGTCACCGAGACGGGCGCCACGCTGTTCATCGTGGACTGATCCTGACCCGGGCGGGCCGCGCAGGCCCGCCCGGCACGCCGGCCCTTCAGGCGATCAGCACGCTATCGGAGGCATAGTCGCGCAGCACCACCGCGCCGCTGGCGGTGGGGTCGGCGCTGTTGGCGGTTTCGTAGATCATCAGCAGGTCCGGCCCCGCCGCCGCCACGGAGAACACGCCGGCCTCGGTCAGCGCGCCATGGAACAGGGCGTATTCGCCGGCCGCCAGCACGGCGCCCAAATTGCCGGGCGGAATGGTCTGCAGTTCGTCCAGCGCCACCGGGCCGCTCACGCGCGTGGTGGCGCCGGTCTCGATCACCTCGCCGGCCCGGTAGTCGGTGATCACGTCGATCACGCCGCGGAAGGTGTCGCCGGCGGAGACGACGTCGTCGCCATTGTCCAGCACGGAGAGCGCGCTGGTGTTGTTCAGCACGAAGCGGTCGGCGCCGGAGCCGCCGCTCATCACCGTGCCGTCGCCCACCTGGATGCCCTGCCCGACGCTGAAGCTGCGGCTGCTCAGCACGTCCTCGCCTGCGCCGCCGTACAGCCGGTTGTCGTAGCCGAAGGCGGAGAGCGTGTCGTTGCCGCTGCCGCCATGGGCGGCGTTGCCGCTGGCGTTCTGGCCGGTCATGGCGATGACGTCGTCGCCCGCCCCGCCGAAGGCCGTGTTGTCGTTGCCGGTGGCGGTGATGCTGTCGTTGCCCGTCTCGCCCAGCAGCAGGTTCTTGTTGCCCGAGGCGATGATGCTGTCCCGGCCGGAGCCGCCCAGCACCTTGTTGCCGGCGCCATCCGGGTTGGCGCGGCCATCCACCGTGATCTGGTCATCCCCGGCCAGGCCGAAGACGAGCAGGCCGTTGCCGTCGCGGCCGATGGTGTCGTCGCCGCGGGTGCCATAGACCAGCTTCGAATTGAACCAGTCCAGCGCGGGCCGGGTGTAGTGCATCCAGTCCGAGGTGAAGAATCTGCCGAAGCTCATAGGCGGAACTCCCTTCCTTGATCCGCATCGGGGAGTTCCTGACCGGCTCCCAGCTTGAGCGGATCCGGCCTGTGTTTTTTTTTCGGGCCGGGCCCTGGCTCTACCGAACATCGATTTGTTTTCGAAATTACCTTGCCGTGAGCCCCGCCCTGTCTCGGCGCGGCGCGGCCGCCACCTCGCGGCCGGCCGCCCGGGCCGCTATGCTGGATGGCCGAAGGGAGACCCATCATGTGCGGCCGCTACTTCCTGCAGCGCGAGCCACAGCGCCTGGCGGAGTATTTCGAGACGGCGCCGCCGCTCCCCAACCACCCTCCTTCCTGGAACGTGGCGCCGACGCAGGATTCGCTGGTCGTGCGCCGCCACCCGGAGAGCGGCGCGCGGCATCTAGGCCCGCTGCGCTGGGGGCTGGTGCCGCGCTGGGCCAAGGACGCCTCCGGCGCCGCGAAGCTGATGAACGCCCGCAGCGAAGGCATCACGGAAAAGCCCTCCTTCCGTGAGGCCTTCGCCCGCCGCCGCTGCCTCGTGCCCGCCGACGGCTTCTACGAGTGGCGGCAGGAGGGCACGCGCAAGCAGCCCTACGCCGTGGCACTGGCGAGCGGCGAGCCGATGGCGCTGGCCGGGCTGTGGGAGGGGTGGCAGCAGCCGGACGGCACATGGCTGCGCACCTTCAGCATCATCACCACGGCGGCGAATGCCAAGCAGGCGCTGGTGCACCACCGCATGCCGGTGATCCTGCCGCGCGCCGACTGGCCCGCCTGGCTGGGCGAGGCGGAGGGCGACCCGCTGGCCCTGCTGCGCCCCAGCCCGGCCGGGGACCTCGCCTGCTGGCCGGTGCCGGCGCGCGTCGGCCGCTTCGCGGAGAACGATGCCGGGCTGATCGCCCGCGACCCGGAGGCGCAGCCGCCGCCCGAGCTGGACGATCCCTCGCCCTACGAGCCGCGATAGGTGGTGTAGGACCAGGGCGTGCAGAGCAGCGGCACATGGTAGTGCCCCTGCCCCTCGCGCAGCCCGACGCTGACCGCCACCACGTCGAGGTAGCGCTCCTCCGGCCCGCCAGCCATGCCGCGCGCGGCGAAGTAGTCGCCCACGAAGAAGCGCAACTCGTAGCGGCCGGGCCGGAAGCGCTCCGCCTGCAGCAGGGCACCGCCGGCGCGGCCATCGGCATCGGTGCGCTCCTCCGCCAGGAGCGCGGGCACGGGCTGCATCCGCCAGAGCTGCACCCGCACCCCCTCGGCCGGGCGGCCGGAGGCGGTGTCGAGGATGTGGGTGGAGAGGGCGCTGGATCTGCTCATGCTCACTCCGCGGCGCCGGCCCGGCGCTCCTCCGGATTTTCGTGTTCCTGCGGGATGGGGGCGGTCAGCTCCGGCAGGTCGAAGGCGCGCAGGGCGGCGAGATGCGCCTCGGCATCCTCCAGCCAGAGCGCGCGGCAGAGCCCGTCCACCAGCCGCGGCACGCCATACTTCATGCCGCTGATGCTGGCGCCCGAGAGACCCATGGAGAGGGTCGCCGCATAGGTCATGCAGTGGATATGGCGCAGCAGCGGCGCGGCGCCGGGCTGCTTTTCCTGGAAGGCGAAATCCGGCGAGAGGTAGGGGGAGGCACCGCAGAGGGCGCTCTCCTCGCCCGCTGGCGGGGTGAAGGCGTCGCGCCAGAGGCGGATGTGGCGCGCGAAGGGCGCCAGCTCCGGCCGCAGCCCGAGATCGAAGGTGAAGCCGGTGCCGAGGATGACCGCGTCGGCGCCGAAGGCGCCGCGCGGCGTCTCCAGCACCACAGCACCGCCCTCCATGCGGGCAGACTCGACCGGCGCGCCCATGACCAGCCGGAAGCGCGGGTCGGCGGCCACGCGGTCCCAGCTCTCCTGCGGCGGCGGCTGGTTCAGCTTGAAGATGTGCCGGGTGAAGCGCCATTTCAGCAGGTCCGGCAGCGCATGGTACTGGCCGAGATAGCCGGCCTGCTCCATCCAGCGGAACGGGTTGACGCGCGGCATGCGCGGGCGGCGCACCAGCATGGTGGCCTCGGCCGCGCCGGCCTCCAGGGCCGTGGCCAGGTTGTCGAAGGCGGAGGCGCCGGCGCCGATCACCAGCAGCTGCTTGCCGGCCAGCGCCGCGAAGTCGATCGCCTGGGCGGTGTGCAGCACCCGCCCCGGCGGCAGGGCGCCGAAGGGCGGCGGGATCTGCCAGGCCCCCGCGCCATCCATGCCGGTGGCCAGCACCAGCTTGCGGGCACGCCGCACCACCTCGCCCCCGGGCGTGGCGAAGCGCAGCGTCAGCAGCCCCGTCTCCGCCTCCTGGCCGATCTCCAGCAGCGTGTGCTCGTGCCGCACCGGCAGTTCCAGCACGCGGGCGTACCAGTCGAGATAGTCCTGCCAGTCCTCGCGGCCGATCTTGTGCAGGCTGTCCCAGGCGGCCTCGCCGTCGCGGGCGGTGAAATAGGCGCGCGGGGTCAGTGCCGGCAGGCCGAGATCGGGGCCCGTGACGTGCTTGGGCGTGCGCAGGGTGCGCATTCGCGCAAATGTGATCCAGACACCGGTGCCGCCTGGCGGTGCACGGTCGAACAGGACCAGCTTGTCCACCTTCTGGCGGCGCAGCCCGAAGGCCGTTGCCAATCCGGTCTGTCCGGCGCCGATGATGGCGACGTCGAGCACATCCGCCGCGGCAGGCCGCATCCAGGGGCGGGCGGGGTAGTCCACCAGCGATAATTGCTGCCGGATGTCCCGTTCTAGTCTCGCGAGTGCGGCCGGCATGCTTTGAACTGTCCCTGGCGAGGCTGCGCCGTCTGCTGCTATGCACAACATGCCGTGTGGTCCCGCCAGGAGGCAAGCGCGGAACCTGGCCTGGGCCATGCCACCAGCGAGCCGCTGCAGGGGAGACTGCCACGATGAGCACCACCGTCACGAAGCTGCGCGTCAAGGACGAAGACTTCCTTGTGGCCTCGATGATCGAGCGCTGCCCGAAGAGCATGATGATCCGCGAGCTGCTCCAGAATGCGCTGGAGGCCGCGGGCTCTGCCCCCGAGGGCGAGCGGCGTGTCGAGTTCTCCACGGTGCCGGTCGAGGGCACGCCGAAGCTGGCGGTGTGGAACAGCGGCACCGGCCTCACCGGCCCGGAACTCTACCGGATGTGCGACATCGCCGCCTCGATCCGCAAGGAAACCGGGCTCGACCGCAATTTCGGCATGGGTGCCAAGGTGGCCTCCCTGCCCTCCAACCAGAACGGCATGCGCTACCGCTCGGCCCGCAAGGGCGTGGTGCAGGAAGTGATGATCGGCAAGTTCGGCGGCGTCTATGGCCGCCTGCTGCGCCCGGGGACGGACGGGCAGATGCGCGAGGTCATCCACGTCACCGAAAGCGCCGCCGCCGAGGGCCGCCCGCTCGACCAGGAATGGACGGAGGTCGTGCTATTCGGCAACGCGCCGGAGCAGAACACGGCGCTCGACCCCTACAACGGCCACCCGCGCAGCCCGGCCCACTGGCTGATCGAGACCATCGGCCACCGTTTCTTCCGCTTTCCCGCCGGCACCGAGGTCATCATCAAGCCCGGCATCGCCCGGCTGACGCAGCCGCTGCGGGTGGTGAGCCTGGCCGAGCGGCTGGCGCAGCTCGAGCACTACGAGGCCGTGAAGGGTCCGGACGGCATCGTGCTGCACTACGCCTACGATGCGGACCTGCCGCGCAAGGAAGGCGTGATGCTGCACGAGAGCCTCGGCGCCGTCGTGCACCAGAACGAGATGTATGCCGTGGCCCGCGGCAATGCCTGGCGGCGCGAGGCGCCCAGCTTCGGCATTCCCTTCGCGGCGCGCAGCGTCATCGTCCTGGTCGAGCTGCCGGCCGACTACCCGGTGCAGCCGGAGGCCTATCGCGAATTCCTGCGCTACCGCACCGCCACCCAGGCGCAGGTGCGGCTGATGGACTATGCGGGCCTCGTCTCGCGCCACATTCCGGAATGGCTGTCGAGGCTGCTGGCCGATGCCTCGCCGGACGCCCTCTACCTCGACGAGGTGCGCGAGATGATGCGCACCATGCTGGAGCAGATGGAGGTGCAGCGCCGCCGGCCGCCGCCGAAGCCCGGCCTGCCCGGCGCGCAGCCGCCGGCGACGCCCGCCGGCGCGGCGCGCGAGGCGCTGCCGCCCGCGCCGGTGCTGGAGACGCCGCCGGCGCTGTTCCTGCTGCGCGACCCGGCCGAGCTGGCGGACCGCGAGCTGACCCACCGCGCAGCGGCCTATTATGCCGAAACGCACCAGCTCCACATCAACCTCGCCTACCCCGCCGTGCCGGCGCTGGCGGAGCGCCTGCTGGCCCTGGCCCCCGCGACGGTGGAGTCCGAGGCCGCCACCAGCGCCGCCCAGACCATCTCGGAGCGCGCCATGGTGATGCGGGTGGTGCGCGCCCTGGCCTATGGCCTGGCCAAGCGCGACCAGCCCAAGGCTTGGCGGGAGCAGCATCTGCGCGCCCTGCTCTCGCCGGAAAGCCTGACCCTGGCCGGCGACGACATCGAGACCGGCTGGCCGGACGCGGAACAGGCGATGCGCACCGCCCTCGCCGCCCTGCCGCCCGCCCCGGCGGAGAGCGAAGCCGAGGCGGCGGTGCCGGCCTGAGCCATGCCGCCCGTGCGGCCCTTCCGGCGGGAAGGGCCGCGCCGCGCCGTCGGACCAGCCGCCGTCAGACCAGCCGCCGTCAGTCCAGCTTCAGGCCGGTGCGCTCCACCACCGCCTTGAAGCGGTTGAACTCCTGCCCCAGGAAGGCGGCCGCGCTTTCCAGCGTGCTGTCGTTGCGCGGGTCGGTGCCGCTGCTGGAGAGGCGCTCGCGCAGCGCGGGCTCGCTCAGCGCCGCGTTCACCGCCTTGTTCAGCGCCGCCGCCACCTCCGGCGGCAGGCCCTTCGGCCCCACCATCGCCGTCCAGGTGGAGAGCGCGTAGCCCGGCACCCCCGCCTCGGCCAGGGTCGGCACATCGGGGAAGTTGGCGTCGCGCGTCTCGGTGGTCACCGCCAGCAGGGTCAGCGCGCCGTCGCGGATCTGGCCGACGATGGAGGCGATCTGGTCGATGGCGAAGATCACCTCCTGCTTGAGCAGCGCCTCGGCCACCGAGCTGCCGCCGCGATAGGGGATGTGGTTGGCGGGCGCCGAGGCCAGCTTGACGAACAGCTCCGACGCCAGGTGCGACACGCCGCCGACGCCGGAGCTGGCGAAGCCGTCCGCGCCCTGCTTCTCCTTCAGCCGCGCGATCAGCTGCGGCACGCTCTTGATGCCCGAGGCGGCGGGCACCACCAGCCCCATGGCGCTGGTGCCGATGATGGCGATCGGCGTGAAATCCTCCACCGGATGGTACTTGGCGATGTTGGGCTGCGCCGCCGGCGCCACCGCCAGGGTGGAGGCGGAGCCGACCAGCAGCGTGTAGCCATCGGGCTTGGCGCGGCGGACATAGTCGGCGCCCAGGCTGGAGCCGGCGCCGGGCCGGTTCTCCACCAGGGCGCGGCCATCCCCGCCCAGCAGCGGGCCGATGCGGTCGGCCAGCAGGCGGCCGGCGAGGTCGGTGGCGCCGCCCGGCGCGAAGGGCACCACGACCGAGATGGCGCGGTCCGGATAGGCGGCGGCGTGGGCGGGGCGGAAGCCGGCGGCCAGGGCGGTGGCGGCCAGGGCCATGGCGCCGAGGCCACGGCGCGGCAAGCCGCCCTGCGAAGCGGATTTGCGCATGGAACGTCCTCCAGGGGGTTTTCTTCTGCGCCGCACTCTTCCCGGCGGCGACAGATGAGTCAACGGCATTGTCGACAATCCCGTCGCCGATTAAGCTGTCCTCGCCCCGCTCCACGGAAGCCGCGCCATGGCCGATGCCGCCCGAGACGATGCCGCCCTGCCCCTGCCCGCCGCCATCGCCGCGGCGCTGGAGGAGGATATCGTCTTCGGCCGCCTCCACCCGCGCGAGCGGCTGATCGAGGAGGAGCTGGCCGAGCGCTTCCGCGCCACGCGCCACACGGTGCGCCAGGCCCTGGCCGAGCTGGAGCGGATGCGGCTGATCGAGCGCATCCCGCATCGCGGCGCGCTGGTGAAGGCCTACAGCCCGGAGGAGGTGCGGCAGCTCTATGCCCTGCGCGAGATGCTGGAGACCCAGGCCGCCGCATTGATCCCGCTGCCGCTGGCCGGAGACGCGCTGGCGCCGCTGCATGCCCTGCAGCAGCAGCATGCCGCCGCCGTCGCCGAGGGCGACACGCGCGCCGTGTTCCGCGCCGATCTCGCCTTCCACCGCGCGCTCTACGCCCATTGCGGCAACCTGTTCCTGGCCGAGACCATCGAGGAGCTGGGCCAGCGGGCGCAGGTGATCCGCTACGCCAACCTGCGCAGCCAGGCGAGCATGGAATGGGCGCGCGACGAGCACGCCGCCATGCTCGGCGCCCTGCGCGCCGGCGACCGCGCGGCGCTGCTGGCGCTCTGCGTCGCGCATTTCCGCCCGGCGCGCGAAGCCTATCTCGGCCAGCACCCCACGCTGCTGGCCTGAACACCGAAGATCTCCGGAGGAAACCCCTGCCCATGACCGAGAAGCCCGAGCCCGTCGGCCTGACCCGTGGCCTGACCAACTATGGCGACATGGATTTCGCGCGCTATCTGCGCCTGTCCATGGCCCGCTCCATGGGCCTGTCCTCCAGCCTGCTGAAGAAGCCGGTGGTGGGCATCGCCGCCACCTATTCGGAGTTCAACAACTGCCACCGCGGCGTGCCGGAGCTTGTGGAGGCGGTGAAGCGCGGCGTGCTGGCCGCCGGCGGCCTGCCGCGCGAGTTCCCGACCATCTCGCTCGGCGAGCCCTTCCTGAACCCGACCGCCCTCGTCTTCCGCAACCTGATGGCGATGGACACGGAGGAGATGGTGAGCGGCCAGCCGATGGACGCGGTGGTGCTGGTGGGCGGCTGCGACAAGACCGTGCCGGCGCAGCTGATGGGCGCCATCTCGGCCGATGTGCCGGCGATCCAGGTGGTGACGGGGCCGATGTCCACCGGCCGCTGGCGCGGCGAGCGGCTCGGCGCCTGCACCGATTGCCGCCGCTTCTGGGCCAAGTTCCGCGCCGGCGAGATCGACCAGGAGACGGTGGAGGAGATCGAGGGCAACCTGGCCACCACCGCCGGCACCTGCGCGGTGATGGGCACCGCCTCCACCATGGCGTCGCTGGCCGAGGCGCTGGGCATGATGCTGCCCGGCACCGCCGCCATCCCCGCCGTGCACGCCGACCGCATCCGCGCCGCCGAGGCCTCCGGCACCGCCGCGATGATGCTGGCCACCCGCAAGCTGCGCCCCTCGGCGATCGTCACCGAGAAGTCGGTGGAGAACGCGCTGCGCGTGCTGCTGGCGATCGGCGGCTCGACCAACGCCATCATCCACCTCGCCGCCATCGCCGGCCGCGCCGGCATCAAGGTGGACCTCAACCGGCTCAACGTGCTGTCCGACGAGACGCCGGTGCTGGTGGACCTCAAGCCCACCGGCCCCTTCTACATGGAGGATCTCTACGCGGCGGGCGGCATCGGCGCCGTGCTGCGCGAGCTGCGGCCGATGCTGCATCTCGACGTGATGACCGTCACCGGCCAGACGCTGGGCGAGCGGCTGGATGCCGAGCCGGGCTATGTGGACCGCACCGTGGTGCGCGCGCGGGAGGAGCCGCTGCAGCCGCAGGGCGGGCTGGTCGCGCTGTTCGGCAGCCTGGCGCCGCGCGGCGCCATCCTCAAGCGGGCGGCGGCCGACCCGGCGCTGTTCGAGCAAGAGGGCCGCGCCGTCGTCTTCACCTCGCTGGAGGACCTCGCCGCGCGCATCGACAGCCCCGATCTCGACGTGGCGGCGGACGACTTCCTGGTGCTGCAGAATGCCGGCCCGCTCTCGCCCTCCGGCATGCCGGAGGCGGGCTACCTGCCCATCCCGTCCAAGCTGGCGCGGGCCGGGGTGAAGGACATGGTGCGCATCTCCGATGCCCGCATGTCCGGCACCGCCTATGGCACCATCGTGCTGCACGTCTCGCCGGACGCCGCCTCGGGCGGGCCGCTCGGGCTGGTGCGGGATGGCGACCGCATCCGCCTCTCGGTGAAGGAGCGGCGGATCGACCTGCTGGTGGACGCGGCCGAGCTGGAGCGCCGCCGCGCCACCCAGCCCGCTACCGCCGCCACGGCGAAGCGCGGCTATGCGCGGCTCTACACGGAGCAGGTGCTGCAGGCCGACGAGGGCTGCGACCTCGACTTCCTGCGCGCCGAGCCATCCTCCCCGGCGGCCGCGGCGCCCGGCGGGAACAACACGGCCGGGTGAGCCGGCGCCCGGCCGGTGCAAGACCGGCCGGGATCGCCTAGATGAGGGGCGGGAGGACGACCTCCCCTCGCATCGACCACGGCAGGGACGACCCCGCCACCTTGGAAAGGGGGGCGTTCCCTCATGTCCTGGATCTACCTTGCCCTGGCGGGCCTTCTGGAAATCGGCTGGGCGGTGGGGCTGAAATACACCCACGGCTTCACGCGGCTGGTGCCCACCGTGCTGACGGTGACGAGCATGGCCGCCAGCCTGGGCCTGCTCGGCCTCGCCCTGCGCGGCCTGCCGCTCGGCACCGCCTACGCGGTCTGGACCGGCATCGGCACGGTGGGCACGGCGCTGCTCGGCATCGCCCTGTTCGGCGAGCCCGCCACGGCCGCGCGCCTGCTCTGCATCGCCCTGATCGCGGGCGGCATCATCGGCCTCAAGCTGGTCGGCTGACGGCGGCAGGAGGGAGGCCGGGGGGGAATTCCCCCTCCCCGGCCTTTCCCCTATCCATGACGGCTGGTTCTCAGGAGCACAGCACAATGGCCGCACCCCCCAACCTGATCGCGGCGGTGGACGAGGCGCGGCAATGGGACCGCCTGATGCGCATGGCGCAGCTCGGCGCCATCCCCGGCGACGGGGTGAACCGCCCCTGCCTCTCGCCGCTCGACCGCGAGGCGCGCCGGCTGCTGATCGGCTGGGCACGCGAGCTTGGCCTGACCGTGGCGACCGACGGGCTGGCCAACCTGTTCCTCCGCCACGAGGGCACCGACCCGGAGGCCGCCCCCGTGCTGACCGGCAGCCACATGGACAGCCAGCCCAATGGCGGGCGGTTCGACGGCATCTGGGGCGTGCTGGCGGGGCTGGAGGCGGTGCAGGCCATCCGCGAGGCCGGCATCGCCACCCGCCGGCCGATCGAGGTGGTGGCCTGGACCAACGAGGAGGGCGGCCGCTTCGCCCCCGGCTGCATGGGCAGCATGGCCTGGAGCGGCTTCCGCCCCGCCGACAGCTGGGATTCGGTGACCGACGCGGCGGGCACCACCTTCCGCGCCGCGCTGGAGGAGCATCTGGCGGCCGAGGCCGACCTGCCCCGCCGCCCCTTCGGCACGCCGCGCCCGCACGCCTATGTGGAGGCGCATATCGAGCAGGGGCCGCGGCTGGAGGCGGGTGGGCTGGACATTGGCATCGTCACCGGCATCCAGGGCAGCCGCTGGTTCACCGTGGAGATCCATGGCCGCACCGACCATGCCGGCACCACGCCCCTCGGCCAGCGGAAGGATGCGGTGCAGGACATGCTGCGCGCCATCGCCGCCCTGAACGCGCTGACGCACGACCCGGCGGATGTGCTGCGCTTCACCGTGGGCCGGGTGGAGGTGTTCCCCAACGCCTCCAACACGGTGGCGAACCTGGCGCGCTTCAGCATCGACCTGCGCCACCCGGACAAGGATGTGCTGCTGAAGCGGGGCGATGCCATTCCCGGCGTCATCCAGGCCGCGCTGCGCGGCTGCACCGCCACCGTCACCGAGACCTTCCACGCCCTGCCCGTCACCTTCCGGCCCGAGGTGCCGGAGGCGGTGGAGCGCGCGGCGGCGGCGCAGGGGCTGAAATCCCTGCGCATGCCCTCCGGCGCCTTCCACGACGCGCAGTTCCTGGTGCCGCTCTGCCCCTCGGGGATGATCTTCGTGCCCTGCCGGGATGGCGTGAGCCATCACCCGTCGGAGTATTCCTCGCCGGAGCAGCTCGCCCGGGGAACACGGGTGCTGGCGGCGGCGCTGGTGGAGCTGGCCGGCGCCTGAGCCGGGAATATCTGAGCTTGGCGCGCCTGAGCCGGGCGCAGCTGAGCCGGGGGCGCCGCTACCAGCGGCGCGGCGGGCCGCAATCGAGGTGGACGAAGCCTTCGCGGCGGTAGAGGCCGACGCCGCCCACCTGCATCTGCGCGGCGGCGCGCGCCACGCCATAGGCGTCGCGCCCCGGCAGGCGGAAATCGGCCGCCATGCCGGACATGTGCAGGCTCACCGTCGAGACGCGGCGGGTGCGGAGCTGGCCGTTGCGCTCCGGCGTGCGGTAGCCGCTGGAGATGACGAAGGCCTCCGAGGCCTCGAGCTGCTCGGCCACGGCGTGCAGCACGTCGAACAGCCTTGGGTCCATCGGCGTCACCTCGGCGGCGGAGAGGTCGCGGAACACCCAGTCCAGCTTGTGCAGCGCCTCGCGGTCGTAGCGGCCATCGCGGAAGTACACGCCCTCGAAGCGGTCCTCCGTGTAGCTGCGCTCCACCCGCAGGCTGCGCACCGGGGCGAGCGGCGGGGCGGCCCGCGCGGCGCGTGGCAGCGCCGCGCAGGCCAGCAGGCCGAGGCCGGCGGTGATCACCTCGCGCCGCCCGGCCAGGGCGGGGTCGCAGCAGGGGCAGCTTTGCGGCTTGTGTCGTCCGAACAGCATCAGGGGCTCGCAACCTTTGTCGCCTCGGCGGGGCCAGGGGCCTCGGCGCGGGCGGGGCGGGGCTGTTCCGGCGCCGGGCGCGCCGGAGCGGGGATGGCGGAGGGCGCTCCGGCCGTGCTGGAAGCCGTGTTCTGGGCCAGCGGCACGGGGGCCGCGCCGGGTGCCGCGCCGGGCGCCGGGCGGCGCTGGTCCAGCAGCCGCAGATAGGCGGCATCCAGCCCGTAGATGTCGGGGCGGACGCGCACCAGCCCGTCCTCCACCGTCACCGTTGTGTAGGCCAGCCGCACCGGCAGGGTGCGGGCGAGGCCGACGAAGCTGGTCTGCCGGCTGTCGAGCGCCGCCTGGGCGCGCTCGCGGTTCCAGCCGGGGGCGTTCTCCAGCACCAGCGCCAGCAGCTCCATGGGCTGGCTGAGGCGGATGCAGCCCGAGGAGAGGGCGCGGTCGCCGCGGCTGAACAGGTGGCGGTCCGGCGTGTCGTGCAGGTAGATGTCGTCGCCATTGGGCATGACGAATTTCAGCCGGCCGAGCGCGCTCACATCGCTCGCATCCTGCCGCACGATGTAGGGGAAGCGCTGCGGGTTCACGCTCGCCCAGTCCACCGTCATCGGGTCCACCTCCACCCGCTCGCCGCCGACCACGGTGAACAGGCGGAAGCCCTTCTCCATCATGGCGCGCGGGTCGCGGCGGAAGCGCGGCAGCAAATCCTCGCGCGCGTTGCGCTCGGGCACGCCCCAGGGCGGGTTGAACTGCACCGCCGTCATCTTCACCGCCAGCGGCGGCGTGGCCCGCGCCGCCTTGCCGACGATGACCGGCATCTCCAGCAGGGTGCGCGCCCCCTCCATCACCCAGAGGCGGAATTCGGGGATGTTCACCTCGATGCGCCGGCCGGCGGGCGGGGCGGCGGCGCCGCGGCGCATGTCCATCGCCACCCGCACCTGGCCGAGCCAGGCCTCGGCCGGGCGATTCATCAGCCGCAGCGTGGCGGGGCCGACGCGGCCATCCACGTCCAGCCCATGCGCGGCCTGCCAGCGGCGCACCGCCTCCTCGAGCGCCGTGTCGAACAGCTCGCCGGCATCCGGGGCGGCGGCCAAGGTGGTGTCGTCGGCGGCGAGGCGGGCGCGCAGGGCGGGGATTCGCACCGGGTCGGCCATGCCGGGGTCCAGCGTTCCGCCGGGCGGCACCAGCGGCCAGCCGCCGGCCTCGACGCGCGCGCGGACGGCTTGCAGGGCCAGGCGCAGCGCCGGCATGTCGGGGTGGCTCAGCGCCGCCTGCTCGATCACCTCGGCCGGCTCCGGGCTGCGCAGCAGCTGCGCCTGCCACTGCGCCAGCCGGGCCGGGGAAAGGTCTCGGCGGAGATCCGGCCGCCCGGGCTGCTCGGTCACGCGGCCCTGCACCAGGTCGGCCAGCGCCGCGCCGGCGGCGGCATAGAGGGCGGCGGCATGGCCCTGCGGGTCGGCGCCGAGGCGGGCATCGGGCGGGATGTCGTAGAGCCGGGGCGAGAGGCCATCGACCGACAGCAGCCGCAGCCGGGCCGCGAGCCGCAGCATCGCCTCCGCCTCGGCACGGGGGCGGGCGGCGGGGGCGGCCGCCAGGGCGGGCGAGGACAAGGCAGGCAGGGGCATTGCCGCGGCGAGCAGCAAGGCGGGCAGGTCTCTCCGGCGCATGGAGCTCTCCATACAGGCGGGCCAATGCCGCCGCCAGTCTTGATACGCCGTTGTTACGCAGGCTTTGAGAGGGTTGAAACGCAACCCTCTCGCGCCACGCTCAAGGCTTGCCGCCCTTGAGCACGGCGAAGGGGTTGGGCCGCTTCGGCGCCGGCTCGTCCGCCTCCTCCGCCGCATCCAGGGCCGGCAGGGTGGCGCCCGGGGCACGCGGATAGGGGTCGAGCGCCAGGGAGAGCTGCTCCGCCAGCGCCTCGCCCAGTTCCATCACGCCGCGCTCGGTGGGAATCTCGTCCGGCCCGTCCGGGTCCTCGTCCGACGGCTCCTTGCCGGAGGGCAGGAAGCGCAAATCCACCGCCTCATCCAGCGCCTGCGTCACCGGCTCCAGCGTGACGACGCAGGATTGCACCACGGAGGCCCGCAGCCGCCCCCGCGCGCGGATGGCGCCACCACCCTCCACCCGCAGCTCCAGCTCGGCGCCCAGGGCATTGACGGCGGGGATGCCGAAGCGGCGCGCCAGCGCGGCGCACTCCGCCTCGGTGGCACGCACCGTCTGGCGGCGCCCTTCGGGGCCGACCGCGACCCAGGGCAGGGTGCGGGAGAATTCCAGGGGCTGGTCGGTCATGCGGCCTCCTGCGTTCACTGCGGGATCTCGTCCCGGGGCGGGGGGAAGGTGACCTGGCCCCGCAGCAGGGCATCCAGCCCCTGCGCGGCCAGGGCGTCGTCGGTGGCCAGGGCCAGGGCGGCCAGCGCGCGCGGCGCCGGCGCGTCCTCCGCCACCACGCCGCGCCACACATTGCGCGCCAGGGCGGCGGCCAGCGCCGCCGTGTCGCGCGCCTCCAGCGGCGCCTCATAGGCGCGGGCGCGGCCGTGGAAGGCCTCCCACATGTTCTTCACCCGCTTGGCGATGGACATGTCGCCCACCCCCATCTCGCGCAGGTTGAAGTCCATGTCGGCGAACATGGCGTCGAACACCGCCTGGGCCAGCACGGCGCCGCGCCGGTCGGCGTCGCGGTGCAGGCGGCGGATCAGCAGCGCCACCTGCAGGCCGATCAGGTCGAACCGGCCATCCAGCGTGTCCGGCACGCCATAATGCGCGAAGAAGACGGGGTGGCGCGCCGCCCGCACGGCGGCGCCGTACAGCTCGAATCCCTGCCGCTCATGCGGCTTGCGGCGGAACAGGCCGAACAAGGCCATGGTCGGGACAGGCTCCTTCGAAACCCTGGGCGAAACCCCGGGTCGGTTCCCCGGGCGGCACAGGCCGGTTGACCCCGATGCGGGGCGGTGGCAATCGACCGTGCAGATGGACCGCAACCCCGCATTGGTCAATCCGACCGGCCCGCCGGCGGGTGCCGCGCGGGGCGAAGGCCGAGAGGAATTGGGGCGCCCCGTGAACAGCGACGTGACCAGCAGCGACACCACCCGCAGCATGTTCCGCCCGCGGCCGGCCGGCAAGGCCCGCGCCGCGCTGCTCGCGCTCATCCTGGCCCTGCCCGCCGCCGGCTGCTCGGTCTTCGAGGCGCCGCCGGTGCAGCGCGGCAACCGCGCCGACCCGGAGCTGCTGGCGCAGCTCACCCCGGGCGTGCAGACCCAGGCCGATGTGCAGGCCCTGCTCGGCTCCCCCACCGCCACCGGCACCTTCGACCGGAACATGTGGTACTACATCAGCTCGGTGACGCGGATGCGCCCGGCCAGCCACTTCACCGTCGAGGACCGCCGCGTCATCGCCATGCGCTTCGACGAGGGCGGCACGCTGCGCGACATCCGCGAGGTGGGCCAGGACGACATGCGCAGCGTGGACATGGTGGGCCGCACCACCCCCGTGCCGGGCACGGAGCGCACGGTGCTGCAGGCGCTGTTCGGCAATATCGGGCGCGTCGGCGCCGGTGGCCTCGGCTCGGAGACGGCGCCGGGCGGCGGGCCGGGGCGCTAGAGCCTTTTCCGTTCGTACTGGCTCACGGAAAAGGCTCTAGCTCATTGTTTTCGCGAGCATCTTCACGCGGTCAGGCGAAGCAGCCTGCTCGCGATCTGCTCTAGGCCCTCCCCCTTCCCCGCCGCCATGGCATGAAAAAAGCCCGGGAAGCCTCCCGGGCTTTTTTTGCGCCGCCGGCCGCCCTGCTCAGGCGGCGCTCGGGCGGCGGGCCTGCAGCAGCACCAGCAGCAGCGCCAGGCCGACGGCGGGCAGCAGCGCCAGGTTCAGCACCATCCAGCCCGCCTGGGCATGGATGGCGCCGGAGGCGAAGGCGGTGCACGCCACCGTGCCGAAGACGATGAAGTCGTTGGCCGCCTGGGCACGCACCCGCTCCTCCGGCCGGTGCGCCTCGGCCAGCAGGCTGGTGGCGCCGACGAACATGAAGTTCCAGCCCAGCCCCAGCAGCATCAGCGCCACGCTGAAATGGCCGAACTCCCGCCCCGACAGCGCCACGGCGACGCAGAACAGGTTCAGCAGCGCCCCCGCCGCGATGATCCGCCGCACGCCGAAGCGGGCGATCAGCCGCCCCGTGACGAATCCGGGCGCGAACATCGAGACGGCGTGCAGCTGGATGACCGTGGCGCTGGCACCGACGCCGAAGCCGCAGAGCATCATCTCCAGCGGCGTCGAGGTCATCACCAGGTTCATCGTGCCATAGGCCACGGCGCCGGTGATGGCGGCGGTGAGGAAGGCCGGGCGGGCCAGGATCTCGCCGATCGGCGTCGCCACCTTGGGCCGCGGCGGGGCCGGCGGCAGCTTCGCGCGGGAGAGCAGCGCCAGGCAGACCAGCGGCAGCAGCGCCAGGATCAGGTAGGTGCCGAGGAACAGGAAGGGCGCCAGCATGTCGCGGCTGTGCTTCACCAGCTCCGGCCCGAAGATGGCGGAGAGCACGCCGCCCGCCATCACCAGCGAGATGGCGCGCGGGCGGTAGGCGGGCGTCGCCACCTCGGCTGCGGCGAAGCGGTAGTGCTGCGAGATGCCGAAGCCGAGGCCCGCCGGGATGGCGCCGAGGCAGTAGAGCAGGAAATCGCCCTGCCAGACGCCGAGCGCGAAGGTCAGGCTGCCGAGGCAGGCGCCGAGGGCCCCCAGCACGAAGCCCGCCTTCCGCCCCAGCCGGGCGAAGACCAGCCCCGCCGGGATGGAGGCGGCCATGGTGGAGGCCATCTGCAACGCCATGGGCAGGGTGGCCAGCGCCTTGTCGCTGGCCAGGCTGTGGCCGATCAGCGCCGACATCGCCACCTGCCCCACCACGGAGGCGTTCATCAGCGCCTGGCAGGCGAACATCAGCCAGACCGTCCTGCGCATCTCGGCGTCCGCCCGGGCGTTCCCCACGGCGTCCGCCGGTTCCGTTCCTGCCATCAGAAGTGGCTCCATCCCCCCTGGCCGAGGTCAAGGCGCGCCCCGGCTCCATCCACCACCGTAACCACGGCCTCGCCCGGCGCGAAATGCCCGATGCGCGACACAGCCACGCCGCAGGCGGCGGCCTGGGCGCGGATCGCCTCCGCATCCCCGGGTGCCGCGGCGAAGAGCAGCTCGTAATCGTCGCCGCCGGTCAGGATGCGCGGGAGCAGCGCCGGCGCCCCGCGCAGCAGCGCCCGCGCCGCCGGCGAGAGCGGCACATCCGCCGCGCGCAGCACGGCGCCGCAGCCGCCGGCGCGGCAGAGATGGCCGAGATCCTGCGCCAGCCCGTCCGACACATCCATCGCCGCGCGGGCGAGGCCCGCCAGCGCCTGCCCCAGCCCCAGGCGCGGGCGCGGCAGCCGGTAGCGCTCGGCCAGGAAGCCCGCCGCATCGGCCGGGAACTCGCCCTGCAGCACGCCGAGGCCCAGCGTGCCGTCGCCGATGCTGCCCGAGACCCAGATCTCGTCGCCCGGCCGCGCCCCCGCCCGGCGCAGCGCCGCGCCGGGCGCCACATGGCCGAGGATGGTGAGGGAGAGATGGATCGGGCCGGGGGTGGAGACGGTGTCGCCCCCCAGCAGGGAGAGGCCGAATTCGCGCTGGTCCGCCGCCAGCCCGGCGGCGAAGGCGCCGAGCCAGCCCTCCGGCAGGCCGCGCGGCAGGCCGGTGGTCATCAGGTAGCCGAGCGGCGCCGCGCCCATGGCGGCGAGGTCGGAGAGGTTGGTGCGCAGCAGCTTGCGGCCGATGGTCTCCGGCGGGTCGTCCGGCAGGAAGTGGACGCCCGCCACCATGGCGTCCGCCGCCAGCACCAGCTCCCGACCCGCGGGCGGCGCCAGCAGCGCGGCGTCGTCCTCCAGCTCCAGCGCGCCGGGGCCGGCGAGCGGGCGGAAATGCCGGGCGATCAGCGAGAATTCCGGCGGCAGGGTCATGGGAACAGGGTCATGGGGAAGGCTCTCCGCCCCGGCGGGGAGGCGGCGCCTCCCCCGCCCGGCTCAGCGCTGGAACTCGGGGGCGCGCAGCGAGCGGGCCATGGCGTCCAGCACGCCATTGGCGAAGCGCGGCTCCTCGCCGCTGAAGAAGCCGTGCGCGATGTCCATGTATTCGTTGATCACCACGCGGGCCGGCGGCTGCGTGCCGGAGGACAGCTCGAAGGCCGCGGCGCGCAGCAGGGCGCGCAGCACCGGGTCGAGCCGCACCACCGTCCAGTCGCCCGCCAGATGACCGCCGACGATCTCGTCCAGCAAATCGCCCTGGCGCGCCACGCCGCGCACCAGCTCGGCGAAGAGCGGAACGTCCGCCAGCGGCACGCGGCCATCCTCGAAGCCGCCGGCATCGGGGCCGATGCGGTGGCGGACGAACTGGTCGAGCACCGTCTCGGCCGCCTCGCCGGTCTGCTCGCTCTGGAACAGCGCCTGGATGGCGGCGACGCGCGAGCCGGTGCGCGGGCGGCCCTGCGGCGGCGCCGGGCGCTTGCCCTGCGGGCCGCCCTTGGGGGCACCCTTGCCGGAGCCGCTCACTTCGCGCCCCACTTCACGTTCCAGCGGCGCGCGAGCGCCACCTGCGCCAGCAGCGCATGCGCCGCCTCGGCACCCTTGTTGTGGCGGTCGTTGGAGGAACGGGCCACGGCCTGGGACAGGGTCTCCACCGTCAGCAGGCCGAAGCCCAGCGGCACGCCGGTCTCGCCGCTGATGTCCATGACGCCCTGGCAGACCGCCTCGCAGATGAACTGGTAGTGGTCGGTCTCGCCCTTCACCACGCAGCCATGCAGAAGGAAGCCGTCCCAGCCCCCGTCACCGCCCCTGGCCCCGCTACCGGCCCCGCCCTGCGGCGCCGCCTTCAGCGCCAGGCGCAGCGCGGCGGGCAGCTCGAAGGCGCCGGCCACGTCCACCACCTCCAGCGTCGCCCCCGCCTCGGCCAGCACGCGCTCGGCGCCGTGCCGCATGCCGGAGACCACGGCCTCGTAATACGGCGCCTGGATCAGCAGGATGCGCGGCGGCGGGCCAGGGATGGCGGGGGTGGCGCGCTCCGGCGCGTCGATGGTGCTCATGTATTCAGGTGCTCACTGGTGCTCGATCGGCCGGGTCTCGGCCACGGTCAGGCCGTAGCCCTCCAGCCCGACGATCGCCTTGGGGTGGTTGGTCAGCAGGATCATCTCGCGCACGCCGAGATCGGCCAGGATCTGCGCGCCGATGCCGTAGTCGCGCAGCTCCGGCTGCTCGCTGCGGTCGCGCCCGGCGCGGACCCGCTCGGAGAGGGCGGTGGGCTTCACGTCGCGGATCAGCACGACGACGCCGCGGCCCTCGCGCGCGATGGCCTCCATGGCGTGGTGCAGCTCGGCCGCGCCGTTGGTGCCGACGATGTCGGCAAAAAGGTTCACCGCATGCATCCGCACCGGCACCGGGCCGGGCCGGGCCAGGTCGCCCTTCACCAGCGCGACATGCTCGCCGTATTCCAGCGTGTTGGCATAGACGACGGAGCGCCACTCGCCGCCCGGCGCCCCGGCATGGCGGCCTTCCTCGACGCGGCGCACCAGCCGCTCCGTGCGGCGGCGGTGGCCGATCAGGTCGGCGATGGTGCCGAGCTTCAGCCCGTGGTGCTGGGCGAAGGCCACCAAGTCCGGCATCCGGGCCATGGTGCCGTCCTCGTTCATGATCTCGCAGATCACGCCGGCGGGGTTCAGCCCGGCGAGGCGGGCGAAGTCGACCGCCGCCTCGGTGTGGCCGGCGCGCACCAGCGTGCCGCCCTCGCGCGCCACCAGCGGGAAGACATGGCCGGGGGTGACGATCTCCTCCCGCCGTGCCTCGGGGTTGATGGCCACCGCCACGGTGCGCGCACGGTCGGCCGCCGAGATGCCGGTGGTCACGCCGTCCCGCGCCTCGATCGAGACGGTGAAGGCGGTCTGGTGGCGGGTGCCGTTGCTCTGCGCCATCAGCGGCAGGCCGAGCTGCTCCACCCGCGCCTTGGTCATGGCCAGGCAGATCAGCCCGCGCGCGTGGCGGGCCATGAAGTTGATGGCGTCCGGCGTGGCGAACTGGGCGGGGATGACGAGGTCGCCCTCGTTCTCGCGGTCCTCGTCATCGACGAGGATGAACATGCGGCCGCGCCGGGCCTCCTCCAGCAGCTCCTCGGTGGGGCTGAGGAACTCCGAGAAGGAGGTGCGCTGGGTCAGAATATTCATGCCTTGGTCTCCCCCCGCCGGGCATCGCCCGCCTCGAACTCACGCAGGCGGGCGACATAGCGCGCCAGCATGTCGATCTCGATATTCACCGGCGCGCCGGGCCGCAAGCCGCCGAGCGTCGTCACCTGCGCCGTGTGCGGGATCAGGTTCACGCCGAAGCGGCTGCCCTCGACGTCGTTCACGGTGAGCGAGACGCCCTCGATGGTGACCGAGCCCTTCGGCGCCACGAAGCGGGCCAGAGCCTCGGGCAGCTTCACCACCAGGCGCAGCGAGCCGTTCTCGGGCGTGGCGGAAACCACCTCCCCCACCCCGTCCACATGGCCGGAGACGACATGGCCGCCCATCTCGTCGCCCATCTTCAGGGCGCGCTCCAGGTTGATGGTGCCGCCCTGCCGCCACTGGCCGAGCGTGGTCTTGCCCAGCGTCTCGGCCGAGACCTCGACGGTGAAGCGCCGCTCGTCGCGCGCGATGACGGTGAGGCAGCAGCCGGAGCAGGCGATGGAGGCGCCGAGCGCGGCCCCCTCCAGCCAGCCCTCGGGCGCGGCGATGACGAGGCGCATGTCCTGCCCCCCGCCGATCGGCGTGACCTCGGCCACCTGGCCCTGGGCGGTGATGATCCCGGTGAACATTCAGTCGGCCCCGATCTGGCTGGAATGGGTCTCGCTGGCATACTCGCTGAGCAGGTCCGCCCCCGGCAGCGCCAGGGCGGTGCGGCGATATCTGGGCATGGCCGACAAAACCTCCAGCGGCAAAGCGTCCAGCGCGGCCCTGCCATCGGCGCCGATGATGCCAGGGGCATGGAACCAGGCCAGCCGGTCTACCAGCCCGGCGCGCAGCAGCCCGGCGCCGAGCGCCGCGCCGCCCTCGGCCAGCACCCGCGTCAGGCCCCGCGCGGCGAGCGCCCGCAGCAGCGCGGCGGGGTCGAGCCCCAGGGGAACCCCGTGCGCGCCCTCGGCCTCCGGCACCTCGACGATCTCGGCGCCGGCGGCGCGCAGCGGCTCCAGCAGCGCATCCGGGTGGCCGGGGCGGGTGGCGACCCAGACCGGCCCCTGCCCCTCCCGCAGCATGCGCGCCGTGGGCGGCAGGCGCAGCCGGGCATCGGCCACCACGCGCACCGTCGGCACGGCGGCATAGCCGGGGATGCGGCAGGAGAGATCCGGGTCGTCGGCCAGGGCGGTGCCGCTGCCCACCAGCACGGCGTCGTGCCGGCCGCGCAGGGCGTGCGCCATGCGCCGCGCCTCGGGGCCGGTGATCCACTGGCTCTCGCCGGTGCGGGTGGCGATGCGGCCATCCAGCGTGGTGGCCAGCTTCAGCGTGACCAGCGGCAGGTTCCGCGTCAGGCGCTTGAGGAAGCCGGCGTTCAGCGCCCGCGCCTCCGCCTCCAGCAGCCCCACCGAGACGGCGATGCCGGCGGCGCGCAGCCGCGCCAGCCCGGCGCCGTCCACCCGCGGGTCGGGGTCGCGCATGGCCACCACCACGCGGGCCACGCCGGCGGCCACCAGCGCATCGGCGCAGGGCGGCGTGCGGCCCCAGTGGCAGCAGGGCTCCAGCGTGACATAGGCGGTGGCGCCGCGCGCCGCCGCCCTGGCGCGCTTCAGCGCCTCCGTCTCGGCCTGCGCGGGGCCGCCGGGAGCGGTCCAGCCGCGCCCGACCACGGCGCCATCGCGCACGATGACGCAGCCCACCGCCGGGTTGGGCCAGGTGTTGCCGAGGCCACGGGCGGCCAGCGCCAGCGCCTCGCGCAGATGCGCCTCGTCGGCCGCCTCCGCCGCCTGGCCCGGGTCCTGGCCGGCGCCCGTGCTCATGCCGCGGCGCAGGGCAGCGCGCCGCCCGCCGTGGCGCCGGCCAGGGGCTTGGCCAGCACGGTGTGCGGCAGCGGCACCTGCAGCACCGGCTCGGTGCGCTGCCCGGCCGCCTGCATGGCGTAGCCGCGGCGGCGGAACAGGCCGAGGGCGCGCAGATGCCCGCTCGGCACCCGCACCCGCAGGCTCTCCGCCCCGGCCGCGGCCAGATGCCGCTCCATGGCGGCGAGCAGGGCGGAGCCGATGCCCTGGCCGGCCGCCCCGGGCGCCACCCACAGCCCGGTGATGCGCGCCGGCTCGCCGGGCTGCGCCGGCTCGGCCAGGATGCAGCCGAGCGGGCGGCCCTCCGCCTCGGCCAGCAGCAGCGGGCCATGGGCGGCGAAGAGGGCCGCGAAGCGGCCGGCATCGGCGCGGGCGCGCAGCCGGGCCGGCATCAGCGCCGCCGGCCCCTGGGCGAAGGCGGCGGCGGCCATCACCGCCAGCGCCGCCCGGTCGCCCGGCAGGGCCTCGCGCAGCGTGGCCAGAACGGCGGCGGCGTTCCCGGCGGCACGGGCCGCGGGATGGAAGAGGATCACCATGGGTCTGTCAGCCGTTGCGGTCGAGCGAGCCGAGAAAGGCCTGGAAATCCGCGGCCTCGCCGAAATTGCGATAGACCGAGGCGAAGCGCACATAGGCCACCTGGTCGAGTTCCTTGAGCGTTTCCATCACCATCTCGCCGATGGCGCGGGAGCTGATCTCGCTCTCGCCCTCGGCCTCCAGCCGGCGCTGGATGCCGTTGACGATGCGCTCCACCCGGTCCTCGTCCACCGGCCGCTTGCGCAGCGCGATGCGGATGGAGCGGGCGAGCTTGTCGCGGTCGAAGGGCACGCGGCGCTGGTCGGACTTCACCACCGTCAGCTCGCGCAGGGTCACCCGCTCGAAGGTGGTGAAGCGGGCGCCGCAGGACGGGCAGGACCGCCGGCGGCGGATCGCCGCCCCGTCATCGGCGGGGCGGCTGTCCTTCACCTGCGTGTCCTCGCTGCCGCAGAACGGACAGCGCATCTCCCGCCCCCCTGCCCCGGCCGCTCAGCGGTAGATCGGGAAGCGCTGGCAGAGCGCCAGCACCTCGGCACCGATTTCGGCCTCGACCGCGGCATTGCCTTCCGGGTCGTTGGCGCGGGAGAGGCCGAGCAGCACGCGGCCGATCATCCGCCCGATCTCGCGGAACTCCGCCTCGCCCAGGCCACGCGTGGTGCCGGCCGGCGTGCCGAGGCGGATGCCCGAGGTGACGAAGGGCTTGGCCGGGTCGAAGGGGATGGCGTTCTTGTTGCAGGTCAGGTGGGCGCGGCCCAGCGCCGCCTCGGCCGCCTTGCCGGTCAGGTTCAGCGGGCGGAGGTCGACCAGCATCAGGTGGTTGTCCGTGCCGCCGGTGACGATGCCGGCGCCCTGGGCCACCAGCTCATCCGCCAGCGCCTTCGCGTTGGCGACGACGGCCCTGGCATAGGCGCGGAACTCGGGGCGCAGCGCCTCGCCGAAGGCCACGGCCTTGGCGGCGATCACATGCTCCAGCGGGCCGCCCTGCAGGCCGGGGAAGACGGCGCTGTTGAACTTCTTGGCCAGCGCCTCGTCATTGGTCAGGATCATGCCGCCACGCGGGCCGCGCAGCGTCTTGTGGGTGGTGGTGGTCACCACATGGGCGTGCGGGAACGGGCTGTCATGCGCGCCGCCGGCCACGAGGCCCGCGAAATGCGCCATGTCCACCATGAAGGTGGCGCCCACCTCGTCGGCGATGGCGCGGAAGCGGGCGAAATCCCAGGCGCGGGAATAGGCGGAGCCGCCGGCGACGATCACCTTGGGGCGGCTCTCGCGCGCGATGCGCGCCACCTCCTCCATGTCGATGCGGCCGCTCTCGCGCTCCACCGTGTAGGGCGCCACCTTGAACCACTTGCCGGACTGGTTGGCGGGCGAGCCATGCGTCAGGTGCCCGCCGGCGGCGAGGTCGAGGCCCATGAAGGTGTCGCCCGGCTGCATCAGGGCGAAGAACACCGCCTGGTTGGCCTGGGCGCCGCTGTGCGGCTGGACGTTGGCGAAGCCGCAGCCGAAGAGCTGCTTGGCGCGCTCGATGGCGATGGTCTCGATCTCGTCCACCACCTCGCAGCCACCGTAGTAGCGCTTGCCGGGCAGGCCCTCGGCGTACTTGTTGGTCAGGATCGAGCCCTGGGCCTCCAGCACGGCGCGGGAGACGATGTTCTCGGAGGCGATCAGCTCGATGCCGTCCTGCTGGCGGGTCAGCTCACGGCCGATCAGCGCGGCGATGTCGGCATCGGCCTCGGCCAGCGGGGCGCCGAAGAAGCGGCCGGCGAGGTGCGCGGGGGACAGCTCGTTCATCGGTTCAGGCCTCCTGGGCGGTGCCGGCGGCGAGGATGCGCGGCGTGATCTTGGCGATGCGACGGTCGTGACGGCCCCCTTCATAGGGGGTGGTCAGGAAGGCGGAGAGCGCGTCCAGCACCACCTCCGGCCCCACGGTGCGGGCGCCGAAGCAGGCGATGTTGGCATCGTTGTGGGCGCGGGTCAGCCGCGCCTCGGTGGTGTTGTGCACCACCACGGCGCGGATGGCGGGGTGGCGGTTGGCGGCGATCGCCATGCCGATGCCGGTGCCGCAGACCAGCACGCCGAAGCGCGCCTGGCCGCCCGCCACCGCCTCGGAGACGGGATGGGCGAAATCGGCGTAGTCGCAGCTCTCGCTGCCATGGGTGCCGAAGTCGAGCACGGGGTGGCCGGCCGCCTCCAGCGCGGCCCGCAGGCTGTCCTTCAGGGCGACGCCGGCATGGTCGGCGCCGAGGGCGATGGGGGTGTCGGCCGGATTCATGGCGCCCCCGTTACCACGCCTCGCGGCGGCGGGAAATGCAAAGCCCTAGGGCCTGGATGCAGGGCCGGCATGTGCGGCGAGGAAGGCCAGCGCTCTTGGCATGGCGAGCGACCGCGCAGCGGGGTGGGCGCCGGCCGTCACCCGCCGGCCGTCGGGCAGTTCCAGGGCGCGCGGCGGCGCCTCGCCCGGTGCGTCGAAGCCATGGCCGGCGCCGGGGTAGAGCACCGCCTCCACCCGGCCCGGCGGCTGCGCCGCGGCCCAGCCCTGGCAGAAGCGCGCGGGCGTCCAGTCATCCGCCTCGCCCAGCAGCAGCAGGAGGGGAATGGCGGCCATGGTGCCGGCACGGCGGGCGGCGAGGCAGCCGGGGTAGAAGGCCACCGCCGCCCGCACCAGCCCCGGCTCCTCCCGCCCGACCGCCGCCAGCACCGTGCTGCCGCCATGCGACCAGCCGAGCAGCAGCACCCCACCGGGCGCCGCCCAGCTCTGGGCCTGCGCCCAGGCGGCGGCGGCCAGGGCATCGGCCGCGCGCACCGGGTCCGGCCGCGCCGGGTGCTCCGGCCGGCCGCAGGCCGGGCCGAGGCCGCGGCTGCCGAAGCTGTCGGGGAACAGAACGGGGTGGCCGGCTTCCACCAGCCGCGCCGCCCAGTCCCGCTCCCGCGCCGGCGCGCGCAGGGCCGCCCCGGCGGCGCCGATACCGCCGCAGCCATGCAGCGCCACGACCGGAACGCCGAGCGGGGCGCCGGCCGGCGGCAGGGCCAGCAGGGCGCGCAGCGGGGTGCCCTCCGGCCCGGGCAGCGTGACGGGCCGCAGCTCCACGGCCCGGGCGGCGGGCGGTGCCAGGGCGAGGAGCGGCAGCAACAGGGAGAGGAACAGGCGGCGCATGCGGCCGAGGCTGCCACCACCGCGCCGCCGCCGGGCATGAAATCGGCGCAAGGCGCGGGTGGCCATGCGGCCGGCGGGCCAGGGCCGCGCGCATCGCCCCTTCCCCCCCGCCCCCGCCCCGTGGCACCACAGCCCCCACGAAAAGCGGGAGGCGCAGTATGGCCAGCACCAGTAACCCCGAGACCCTCGCCCTGCATGCCGGCTGGCGGGCGGACCCCAGCACCGGCTCCGTGGCGGTGCCGATCCACCAGACCACCAGCTTCCAGTTCCAGGACACCGGCCACGCCGCCCGGCTCTTCGCGCTGGAGGAGGGCGGCAACATCTACAGCCGCATCATGAACCCGACGCTCGACGTGCTGGAGCGGCGCATGGCGGCGCTGGAGGGGGGCGTGGCGGCGCTGGCGCTGGGCTCGGGCCAGGCGGCCAGCAGCTTCTGCGTGATGAACCTCTGCGCGGCGGGGGACAACATCGTCTCCTCCACCGCCATCTATGGCGGCACCTGGAACCTCTTCGCCAACACGCTGAAGCAGTTCGGCATCGAGGTCCGCTTCGTCGACCCGGCCGACCCGCAGGCCTTCGCCGCCGCCTCCGACGACCGCACCCGCGCCTGGTACGCCGAGACGCTGCCCAACCCGAAGCTGGAGGTCTTCCCCATCGCCGAGGTGGCGGCGCTCGGGCGGGGCATGGGCATCCCGCTGATCATGGACAACACGGCGGCGCCGATCCTCTGCCGGCCGCTGGAGCATGGCGCGGCCATCGTCATGCACTCCACCACCAAGTGGATCGGCGGGCATGGCAGCAGCATCGGCGGCATCGTCGTCGATGGCGGCAATTTCGACTGGGCGGCCCACCCGGCGCGCTTCCCCACCCTGAACCAGCCCGACCCCAGCTACCACGGCGCCGTCTGGACCGAGGCCGCGAAGCCGATGGGCCCCGTCGCCTACATCCTGCGGATGCGCACCTGCCTGCTGCGCGACATCGGCGCGGCGATGGCGCCGATGAACGCCTTCCTCTTCCTCCAGGGGCTCGAGACGCTGCCGCTGCGGATGGAGCGGCACTGCGCCAACGCGCTGCGCGTGGCGGCCTTCCTCGCCGCGCACCCGGCGGTGGCGAAGGTGATCCATCCCTCCGTGGCCGGCGGCGCGGCGCGGCAGCGGGCGGCGGCGCATCTGAAGGGCGGCCTCGGCAGCCTGCTCGGCTTCGAGCTGAAGGGCGGCGCCGAGGCGGGCCGCCGCTTCATCGAGGCGCTGCGGATGTTCTACCACGTGGCGAATATCGGCGACGCGCGCAGCCTCGCCATCCACCCCGCCACCACCACGCACAGCCAGCTCTCGGCCGAGGAGCAGGCGGCGGCCGGCGTCACGCCCGGCTATGTGCGCCTCTCGATCGGCATCGAGCATATCGACGACATCCTGGCCGATCTCGGCCAGGCCCTGGCCGCCGCCGGAGCAACAGCATGACCTCTCCCCTGGGGGCCTTCCCCGCCATCCGCCCCCGCCGCAACCGGCACGATGCCTGGACCCGCCGGCTGGTGGCCGAGCACCGCCTCTCGGTGGACGACCTGATCTGGCCGATCTTCGTCATGGAGGGCAGCGGCGGCATCTCCGATGTGGGCTCCATGCCCGGCGTGCAGCGGGTGACGATCGACCGGCTGGCGCAGCACGTGGCACCGGCGGTGGAGCTCGGCATCCCCGCCATCGCCCTCTTTCCGATGACGCCGCCGGAGCGGAAGGACGCCGAGGGCACCGAGGCCACCAACCCCGAAAACCTGATGTGCCGCGCCTCCCGCCTGCTGAAGCGGGAGTTCCCTGATCTCGGCCTGGTGGGCGACGTGGCGCTCGACCCCTACACCGACCATGGCCATGACGGCGTGATCCGCGACGGCTACGTGGCCAATGACGAATCCCTCGCCATCCTCGCCGCCCAGGCGGTGAACCAGGCGGAGGCGGGCATCGACGTCATCGCGCCCTCCGACATGATGGATGGCCGCGTCGGCGCCATCCGCGCCGCGCTCGACGGGCGCGGGCTGATCCACACCCGCATCATGTCCTACGCCGCCAAGTACGCCTCCGCCTTCTACGGCCCGTTCCGCGACGCGGTGGGCTCGGGCGGCGCGCTGAAGGGCGACAAGAAGACCTACCAGATGGACCCCGCCAATTCCGACGAGGCGCTGCGCGAGGTGGCGCTCGACCTGGCCGAGGGCGCGGACATGGTGATGGTCAAGCCCGGCATGCCCTATCTCGACATCGTCCGCCGGGTGAAGGACCGCTTCGCCGTGCCGACCTACGCCTATCAGGTGAGCGGCGAGTACGCGATGATCATGGCCGCCGTGCGCAATGGCTGGCTGGACCACGAGAAGGCGATGCTGGAGAGCCTCCTGGCCTTCAGGCGCGCCGGCGCCGATGGCGTGCTGACCTATTTCGCGGTGGATGCCGCGCGCAGGCTGCGCGAGCGCTGAAAGGCCGGGGGAGAAGGAATTCTCCCCCGGGCCCCCTCATCTTCTTTCTGTCAGCAAGGCAAGGGCGGCCTCAGCCCACGGAGGCGCGGTCCAGGTGCTCCATGTCCTCCTGGTCGAGCCGGAGCGCCGTCGCCGCCAGCAGCTCCTCCAGTTGTTCCGGCTTCGTCGCGCTGGCGATCGGCGCGGTGATGCCGGGGCGCGCCATCATCCAGGCCAGCGCCACCCGCGCGGGCGTGGCGCCGTGCCGCGCCGCCACCGCGTCCAGCGCCGCCAGGATGCCGAGGCCGCGCTCGTCCAGATACTTGGCGACACCCTGGCCGCGCGGGCTCTGCCCGAGATCGGCCTCCGAGCGGTACTTGCCGGTGAGGAAGCCGGCCGCGAGGGAGAAATAGGGAATCACCCCCAGCCCTTCCTCCTGGCAGACCGCCTCCAGCGCCGCCTCGTAGCGCATCCGCTCGGCGAGGTTGTAGTGCGGCTGCAGGCTCTCGTAGCGCGGCAGGCCGAGGCGGGCGCTGGTCTCCAGCGCCTCCCGCAGCCGCGGCGCCTCGTGGTTGGAGGCGCCGATGGCGCGCACCTTGCCCTCCCGGATCAGTTCCGCGAAGGCGCCGAGCGTCTCCTCCAGCGGCGTCTCCGGGTCGTCCTTGTGCGCCTGGTAGAGGTCGATCCGCTCGACGCGCAGGCGGCGCAGCGAATCCTCCACGGCGCGGCGGATATAGGCGGCGGCCAGCCCCTTGCGGTCCGGCGCCAGCTCCATGCCCACCTTGGTGGCGATCACCACCTTCTCCCGCCGCCCGCCGCCCTGGGCCAGCCAGTTGCCGATCACCCTCTCCGACTCGCCGCCCTGGTGGCCTGGCGCCCAGACGGAATAGACATCGGCGGTGTCGATGAAATTGCCGCCCGCTTCCACGAAGCGGTCGAGCAGGCGGAAGCTGTCCGCCTCGTTCGCCGTCCAGCCGAAGACGTTGCCGCCGAGGCAGAGGGGCGAGACGCGCAGGCCGGAGCGGCCGAGTTCGCGCAGTTCCATGGCGGAATCTCCTTCCTGTCAGCCGGTCAGTATTGGCGCTTCCGGCCGGATGGGAAGCGCCGGATGCGCGGAGGGCGGCCCCCTGGCCGGGAGCCGCCCTCCGCAGCCAGGTCAGGCGCCGTGCCTCAGCCGCGCGGCACGGGGCGGCGCGGCGGCTGCGGCGGCACGATGGTGGGTGCCGGCAGGGCGAAGGCGGAGCGCAGCTCGCCCGCCATGAAGCGCTGCGCCTCGCCGGCACGGGCCAGCAGCTGCGGGTCGGCGCCGAAGAACTCGTGCGTCACGCCCGGGTAGTCCTGCGCCACCACCTGCACGCCCGCCGCGCGCAGCTTGTCGGCCAGCATCATGCCGTCGCTGCGCAGCGGGTCGATCTCGGCGGTGACGATGACGGCCTTGGGCAGGCCGCGCAGCTCGGCCCGGCCATAGACATTCAGCCGCGGGTCCTGCAGCTCGGCCGGGCCGCTGGTGTACTTCTCGACGAACCAGCGCATCATCGCCGCGTTCAGCGGCTTGGCCATGGCGTTCTCGCGGTAGGAGGGCGTGGTCATGTCGGTGCCGGCCACCGGGTAGATCAGGCCCATCGCCACCGGCAGCGGCGCGCGCGCCTCGCGGGCCGACATGGCGGTGGTGATCGCCAGGTTGCCGCCGGCGCTCTCGCCCACCACGGCCACGCGGGAGAGGTCGGCGCCAAGCTGCGCCGCGTTCTGCACCGCCCAGATGTAGGAGGTGTAGGCGTCGTCATGCGCGGAGGGGAACTTGTTCTCCGGCGCCTGGCGGTAGTGCACCGAGAGCACCACGGCCTGCGCCTCGGCCGCCAGGGCGCGGGCCGAAGCGTCGTAGGTGTCGAGGTCGGCGATGACGAAGCCGCCGCCATGGTAGTAGACGATCAGCGGCAGCAGGGCGCGCGGCGGCTGGCCGGCGCGCGGCGGCTCCACGGGGCTGTAGAGGCGGGCCATGAGCGGCCCGGCATTGCCCGGGATCTCCAGGTCGCGCACCACCGGCAGCGGGCGCGGCGCGACGGGCAGGCCCTGGGCGCGCAGCCGGTGCTTCACCGCGTCGGCCATGCCGGGCTGGCGGCGCGCTTCCTCGGCGCTCAGCGTCTCGATCGGCTTGGGATTCAGCGCCTGCAGGCTCTCCAGCAGCGCACGCATCTGCGGATCGGCCTTGCCGGTCGGGTCGGCGGGGGGCAGCGGCATCGGCTCGGTGGCGCAGGCGGCCACCAGACCGGCCAGGCCCATCGGCAGCAGCAGGCTGGCGCGGCGGGACATCATCGTCATCGGTATCTCCTCGGGAGCCGCCCGCGTGTCGGCGGGCGGCCTTGCGAGGGCGGAACGTCAGGCCGGCGCTTTTGGTTGCCCGGCTCCCGCTTGCGGCCCGGAGCGGGAGGAGGCGCCGCCGCCCTCCCCCGCCCCGCCTGTTCAGACGATAAAGCTCAGACGATGCCTCCCTGGCGCATCGCCGCGATCTCCGCCTCCGAGTAGCCGAGGCCGGAGAGCACGCTCTCCGTGTGCTGCCCCAGCACCGGCGCGGCGGAGCGGTAGTCGGGCGGGGTGGCCGAGAGCTTCACCGGGTTGGCGATGACCTTCACGCTCTCGCCCGAGGCGTGCGGCATCTCCACCACCATGTTGCGCGCCACCACATGCGGGTCGGCGAAGACATCCTTCAGCGTGTTGATCGGGCCGCAGCCGATCTTCAGCGCCTCCAGCTTCTCGATCCACTCCTTGGTGGGGCGGGTCTTCGTCACCGCCGTCAGCGTCTCGGTCACCAGCGCGCGGTTGCCGACGCGGGCGGCGTTGGTGGCGTAGCGCTCGTCGGCCAGCAGGTGCTCCAGCGCGAAGTTCTTGCAGAAGCGCTCGAAGGTCGGGTCGTTGCCGATGGAGAGCACCATGTAGCCATCGGCGGTGGGGAAGACCTGGTAGGGCACGATGTTGGGGTGCTGGTTGCCGAGGCGCGGCGGGTTCTCGCCGGTGGCCAGGTAGTTCATGCCCTGGTTGGCGAGCCAGGCCACATGCGTGTCCAGCATGCCGATGTCGATCTGCTGGCCCTGCCCTGTCGCCTGCTTGTGGCGCAGCGCCGCGAGCACGCCGATGGTGCCGTAGAGGCCGGCGAACAGGTCGGCCACCGGGATGCCCACCTTCTGCGGCTCGCCCTCCGGCTCGCCGGTGAGCGACATGACGCCGCCCATCGCCTGGATCAGCGCGTCGTAGCCCGGGCGCGGCGCATAGGGGCCGGTCTGGCCGAAGCCCGTGATCGAGCAGTAGATCAGCCCCGGATACTTTTCCTTCAGCTGCTCCCAGCCGAGGCCGTACTTGGCGAGCGCGCCGACCTTGAAGTTCTCGACCAGGATGTCGGCCGTCTCCAGCAGCTTGTGGACGATGGCCTGGCCCTCGGGGCGGGCGATGTCCACCGTCACCGACTGCTTGTTGCGGTTGACGCCGACGAAATAGGCGCTCTCCCGCGTGTTCGGCACATAGGGCGGGGCGAAGCCGCGGGTGTCGTCGCCCGCCTCGGGGCGCTCGATCTTGATCACCTCGGCACCCAGGTCGCCCAGCATCTGCGTGCAGGTGGGGCCCGCCAGCACCCGGGTCAGGTCCACCACGCGCAGGCCCTTCAGCGGGCCGGTCGGCTCAGTCATCGCTTCTGTCTTCCGTTTGCTGTCAACACTTACCACGGGTCGGGCGGCGTCGGCCGGCTTTCCGGCCACGCCCCATCAAGCCAGAAGCGGCGGCGGAGGGCCAGCCCACCCAAGCCGCTTCCGGCATGCCTCTCACAGCCAGCCGGGCACGATCAGCACCGCCCAGGCCAGCAGCGGCCCCGCCACCACGACGAGGCCGCTGTAGACGAGGAAGCGGCGGAACAGCTTCTCCCGCTCGCCCTCCGGCGCGTTGGCCAGCACCAGCGCGCCATTGGTCGAGAAGGGGCTGACATCGACAATGGTGGCCGAGATGGCCAGCGCGGCGATCATGCCGACCGCCCCGACCTCGCCCCCCGCCAGGAAGGGCACGGCGAGCGGGATGATGGCCCCCAGCACGCCGGTGGAGGAGGCGAAGGCCGAGACCACGCCGCCGATGTAGCAGAGCAGCAGCGCCCCCAGCAGCGGCGCGCCGAGGGCCACGACGCTGCCGCTCACCAGATCGACCGCGCCCGATTTCTGCAGCACGCCGACATAGGTGATGACGCCGGCGATCAGCAGCACGGTGGACCAGCTCACCTTGTCCACCGTGCCCTTCTGGGATTCGGGCGCCACCAGGGCCAGCGCCACGGCCACGGTGATGGCCATCAGGCCGACGTTCAGCCCGAAGGCGAGCGAGCCGACGCCGAGCACGAGCAGCCCCAGCAGCGTCAGGCCGCGCTGGGCGTCGAGGGCGGGCACGGCGTGCGGCTCCCCGCCCTTCGGCGCGGCGGGGGTGCCGCCATGGCCACGCACCGGCAGCGAGGGGCGGCCGCCTTCCTCGAACTCGTCATGCGCCACGCCGTCGCGCCGGCCGATCAGCCGGGCACCGCCGAAGACGAAGTACACCGCCACGGCGACCGCCAGGTTGAACAGCAGGCTGGCCAGGAACAGCACCATCTCGTCGCCCGGCAGCCCGGCGCGCTCGACGATCTGGTTGGTGATGCCGCCATAGATCGAGATGGGTGAGAAGCCGCCGCCCTGCGCGCCATGCACCACCAGCAGGCCCATCATCAGCGGGTCGATGTTGTAGTGGCGGGCGAAGCGGAGCGCGATGGGCGCGATGATCGCCACCGCCGCCGGACTGACCGCGCCGATGGCGGTGAGGATGGCGGCGACGCCGAACATCACCCAGGGAATGGCGGCGATGCGCCCGCCCACCGCCCGCACCGCCCAGTGCACCAGCAGGTCGATGGTGCCGTTCTTCTGCGCGATGGCGAAGAGGTAGGTAATGCCCACCAGGGTGACGAACAGGTCGCCCGGGAAGCCGGCCAGGATCTGGCTGGCCGTCATGCCGACCGCGAAGACACCGATGAGGAAGGCCAGGGCGAAGGCCAGCGCGCCCATGTTGATGGGCAGCGCCGTGCCCAGGATGAACATCACGACAAGCCCCATCGTGGAGGCGAGAGCGGGTGACATGGTCTTGGATCGTTCCTGCGGCTGGACGGGGCCGATGGGCTGCCGGTGGCTTCTTGGCGCCTGTGCGTTGCGGAAAGGCGGCGCGGCGCGGGGCCGCCTTCCTGTTCGGTGCCCCCGGCGCCGCGCTGCCGCCTGGCCCGGGGCTTTAGGGCAGAACGGGCGGGCGGTGGAACCCTCCCCCGCCGCCTGTCCCGCCCGCCGGGGCCATGGCCCCGCGGGTCAGGAGGCGGCGTTCTCGCGCGGGGGCGGGGCGGGCGCGCCGCGCTCCGGCGCCCGGCCGCTGCCGCCCAGCACGCGCGGCAGCCGGGCGCGGGCGCCGCCGGTTGCCGGCGCCGGCAGGCGCGGCTGGGCCAGCATGGCCTCCACCGCCGCCGAGCGCGCCACCGTGCCGGAGCGGGTGAAGGCCTCGTGGTTGGCCTCGATGCTGTCGGGGTCGTAGAGGTAGTTCACCATCACCCCGTGCGATTCCTCCAGGCCACGCGGCGCGGTGTTGCCCAGCCAGTTGATGCGCTCCAGCCGCGCGCCATTGCCGAGGTGGAAGCGCGCCACCGGGTCGATGTTGCCCATGCCGGTGTTGGGGCGGGTCAGGTACTCGGCGGCCAGCCGCATCAGCGGGCCGCGCAGCGCCGCCTCGCGCGCCGGGTCGCGCCACCACTCGCCCTCGGCCACCTGCTCCAGCAGCGCGGCGGTGGAGAGGGGCCCGGCCTCGGCCACGCTCTCCTCCTGCGCGGGCGGCAGCAGGGCGGCCAGCGCGCCCCGCTCCTCCGGGGTGAGGGCCTGGCCATCGCGGTCCAGCCGGCGCTTCAGCCAGCGGCGGAAGCCCGGCACGGGCGAGAGGGTGGAGAAGTGCTTCAGCCCCGGCAGGTCGGCCTTCAGCTCCTCCACCACCTGCTTGATCAGGAAGTTGCCGAAGGAGATGCCGCGCAGCCCCTCCTGGCAGTTGGAGATGGAGTAGAAGATGGCGGTGTCGAACCCGGCGGGCGGCTGCGGCGCCGGGTCGCGGCTGAGCGCCAGCAGCGGCTGGATGGCGCCGGCCAGCCCCTTCACCAGCGCCACCTCGACGAAGATCAGCGGCTCGCCCGGCAGGGCGCGGTGGAAGAAGCCGAAGCAGCGCCGGTCCGGCGCGAGGCGGCGGCGGAGGTCCTCCCAGCCCTGGATCTCGTGCACCGCCTCGTAGCGGATCAGCTTCTCCAGGATGGCGGCGGGGGTGTCCCAGTCGATCCGGCGCAGCTCCAGGAAGCCGCGGTTGAACCAGGAGGTGAAGAGGTGGCGCAGGTCGGAATCCAGCGGCTTCAGCGCCGGCTCGCGCTTCAGCCCGGCCAGCAGCTCGGTGCGCAGCGCCACCAGCGCGGCGGTGCCGCCGGGCGCCATGTTCATCCGCCGCAGCAGCTCCTGGCGGGGCGGCTCGGCGCATTCGAACAGCGCCATGGCCCGCTCGGCCGAGGGCTCGGCCAGGTAGGCCTCAGCGGCGGCGCGCAGGCTCTCCTGGTCGGGCAGGAAGTTGCCGGCGAGGAAATGGCGGAAGGCGGCGCGGTCGCCCGCCTCCAGCGTGCCCAGCACCTGCAGCAGCTCGCGCGCCACGGCCGCGCCGGAGGCCTCGCCCCGCTCGGAGAGCAGCGCCATGGCCAGCAGCCGCGCGCGGTCCAGCGGCGGGGTGGCGGCGCCGGGCACGTCGGCATAGGGCCGGCCGCGATCAGCGATCCCGGACCAGAGCCGCTCGATCCAGGTGCGCGCGCCAAGGGTGATGGACAGCGCCATGGAACTTCCTCCCGCATAGCGGGGCGTGCTACCCGCAGCCCCAGGCCAGCCAGTAGAGCGCAGGCCAGGCGGCACGGGAACCGGAAATTATGCGGCGCCCCGTTCCGCATGAACTTTTGTATGCAAAACTCCGCGGATCAGTTCGCTTCGCCCACAATTTCCCGGAGATCACCCTGCATGAAGCGCGCCAGCGCGGCGCTGGCGGAAAGCATGTGCGCCCGCATCAGCTGCGCCGCCTCGTCCCCTGCCCCGCGCAGCATACGCTCCAGCACCGCCTGGTGCTCGGCATAGGATTGCTCGATGCGCCGGTCGCCCCGGTACTGGGCGCGGCGATAGGGGGCCAGGCGCTGCCGCAGCCCCGCCGCGTGCTCGGCCAGCACGCCGTTGTGGGTGCCGCGGTAGATCAGCTCGTGGAAGCCCTGGTTGTAGGCATCATAGGCCGCCAGCGCCCCGGGCCGCTCCTCCGGGCAGGGGTGGAAGCCGGCCTGGAGCGCCTGGAGGGCGAAGCGCTCGGTGGCCGTCATCCGCCAGGTGGCGAAGCGGGCGCACATCGCCTCCGTCTCGGCCAGCAGCTCGAACAGTTCGCCCAGCCGCTCCAGCGAGACCCGCGCCACCCGGGCGCCCCGGCGCGGCGTGATCTCCACCATGCCCTGCGCCGCCAGCTCGCGCAGCGCCTCGCGCACCGGGGTGCGGGAGGCGCCGAAGCGCCCGGCCAGCGCGCCCTCGTCGATCTCGCTGCCGGGCGGCAGGCGGCCGGCGGTGATGTCGTCGGCCAGGCGCAGGCGGATGGTCTCGGCCAGGGTGGGCGATGCAAGGCTCATGGGGGCGGATGCTGCCCCCGCCCCGCGCCCGCCACAAGACGCACACCACGAGGCAGGGCGCCGGGTCAACTTGACGGGTTGCCGGGATGGGTTGCCGGGGTGGGTTGCCGGCATGGGTTGCCCTGGCGCGTGGCCCGGCGCATCGTCCGCGGCCAAACCGTTTCCGCGGCCGGGCCGTTCCGGCCGAACCAGGAGGAAAGCCATGCTCGACCGCCCGAACCCCGCCCCGGAGGCCCCCTGCCTGGACCCCTTCGCCCTGGCGAAGGCGCTCTCGGGCGTGCATTTCATCGGCGGCCGCTACACCCCGGCCCGCTCGGGCCGCACCTTCGCGGTGGTGAACCCCGCCACCGGCGGGACGGTGGCCGAGGCGGCGGACGGGGATGCCGCGGATGTCGAGGCCGCGGTGGCCGAGGCGGCGCGCGCGCAGAAGGAATGGGCCAAGGTGCCCGCCCGCAAGCGCGGCGCGCTGGTGCACAAGGCGGCGCAGCTGATCCGCGAGCATGTCGAGGAGCTGTCGCGGCTGGTGGCGCTCGAGACCGGCAAGGCGCTGCGCACGGAGAGCCGCGTCGAGGCCAACAACGTGGCCGACATCTTCGAGTTCTTCGGCGGCCTCGGCGGCGAGATCAAGGGCGAGACGGTGCCCTTCGCGCCGGAGGTGCTGAACATCACGGTGCGCGAGCCGCTCGGCGTGGTGGGCGCCATCATCCCGTGGAACATCCCGATGATGCTGATGGCGCTGAAGGCGGCGCCCGCGCTGGTCGCCGGCAACAGCATCGTCGTCAAGTCGGCGGAGGAGGCGCCGCTCGCGGTGCTGCGCATCGTCGAGCTGATGAACCGCGTGCTGCCGGCGGGCGTGTTCAACATCCTGAGCGGCCAGGGGCCGGAATGCGGCGCGCCGCTCGTCGAACATAAGCTCGTGAAGAAGGTGACCTTCACCGGCTCGGTCGAGACCGGCAAGATCATCTACCGCGCGGCGGCGGAGAAGCTCATCCCCGTCACGCTCGAACTCGGCGGCAAGTCGCCGATGATCGTCTTCGCCGATTGCGATTTCGAAAAGACCGTGCAGGGCGCGCTGACCTCCATGCGCTTCACCCGCCAGGGGCAGAGCTGCACGGCGGCCAGCCGCATCTTCGTCGAGCGCCCGATCTACGAGAAGTTCGTGGCCGAGATGGCCAAGCGCGTCGATGCCATGGTGATGGGCGACCCGCTGGACGAGAAGACCGACATCGGCACCATCATCTCGCCCGGCCAGTTCGAGAAGGTGCAGGGCTTCATCGAGGAGGGGAAGGCCACCGCCGGCGCCGAGGGCCGCGCCTGCTCGGCGATGCCCGCCGATCCCGCGCTGAAGAAGGGGCTGTTCATCCAGCCGCACATCTTCACCGGGCTCGACAAGGAGAGCCGCCTGGTGCGCGAGGAGATCTTCGGCCCCGTCACCGTCGTGTTTCCCTTCGACGACGCGGAGGCGGTGCTGGAGGCGGCCAACGACACCGAGTTCGGCCTCGCCGCGAGCGTCTGGACCAACAACCTCAAGATCGCGCTCGGCTTCGCCCACCGCATCGAGGCGGGGCTGGTGCAGGTGAACCAGAACCTCGTCGTGCAGCCGAACCTTTCCTATGGCGGCGTGAAGGCCTCGGGCCTCGGCAAGGAGGCGAGCCTCGAATCCATGCTCGAGCACTTCACGCACAAGAAGACCATCATGGTGAACATGGCCTGAGGCCGTTTGCCGACATCGCCCGCTTCGTAAGTTTTCGTCACGAAGCGGGCGATACTGCGGGGGGCGTGGCCTGAACAACGCAATGTGCTTCGCGCGCCGCAGGGGTTTCGGCTAGGCCGGTCACGCCTGCCTGAATTGTCCTGCGCGGTCATCTGGGGGCAGGCAGCCTCAGAGATTGGCATGGCATGAGCACTGGAAAGCTGCAGGACAGGACCGCGCCGAAACCCCGAAGACCTGCCCGCTTCCGCGTCCACATCCTGCGGCTGGTGCTCGCCACGGCGCTGCCGCTGGTGGCACTCTCGGCCGGCCTCGCGGTGTGGACGGCGCAGGAGCAGCGCGGCGACATGCTGCGCGCCATGGCAGACACCGCCAACGCGTTGCAGCTCGCGGTCGACCGCGAGCTGCGCGTCACCATCGCGGCGCTGGAGGTGCTTTCCACCTCGCCCGACCTCGACCGCGCCCTGCAGCAGGAGGCGGCGGAGCAGGCGCTGGCCTCGTTCCACGCCCAGGCCTCGGCGCTGGTGGCGCGCCGCACGGCGGCGCTGCTGAATGTCAGCCTCTACTCGGTCGGGACAGCCCGCCAGGTGCTGAACACGCTGGTGGTCCCCGGCGCTGTGCTGCCGGCCGGCCGGCCGATGCGCTTCCCGCCCCGCCCGGAGGCCGCCGGGCAGGAGGCCCCCGCCTTCATGCGCGCCGTGCTGCAGGGGGACGAGCCCTATGTCTCGGACCTCTACTGGCCGGCCCTGGCGCGCAACTGGGTGGTGGCCGTGGCCCTGCCGGTGCGGCGGGAGGGGCGCACCATCGCCGTGCTGGCGGCCAATCTCCGCCCCGAGGGCATCGCCCGCATCCTGCAGGACCAGTCGCCGCCGCCGGGCTGGATCGCCTCCGTGGTGGACCGCTCCGGCATCGTCGTCGCGCGCTCGCTGGAGCAGGAGGTGTGGCTCGCGCAGCCCGCCACGCCGGAGATCCGCGCCTTCCTGCAGGCCGGCCAGGGCCGGGGCGGGCTGGTCCGCACCCATTCCTACGACAAGGTGCCGGTCTACGCCGCGGTCCGCCGCACCGGCACCATGCCCTGGATGGTGGTCTACGCGGCGCCGCGCCTGCAGGTGGACGGCCCGCTCTGGCGGGCGCTCGGCCTCGCCAGCGTGGGCGGGCTGTGCGCCGCCCTCCTGGCCGCGCTGGCCGCGCTGTGGCTCGGCCGCATACTGGGGCGGGAGATCGAGGGGCTGGGCATCGACGCCGCCGCCGTCGCCCTGGCGGAGGCACCGCCCCCGGCCCGTGCCTCCGCCACGGTGCGGGAGGTGGCCATGGCGCGGGCCAGCCTGATCCGCGCCGGCGAGGCGCTGCGCCTGCGCGCCCGTGCCAAGCGGGAGGCCGAGGCCAACCAGGCGCTGCTGGTGCGCGAGGTGGACCACCGCGCCAAGAACGCGCTGGCCGTGGCCCTTTCCCTGGTGCGGCTGGCACCGCGCGACGTGCCGCCGGAGCGCTTCGCCACCTCGGTGGAGGGGCGTGTCGCCGCCATGGCGCGGGCGCACGCGCTGCTGGCCAGCCATGCCTGGCTGGGGGCCGAGCTGCGCGCGGTGGCGGAGGGCGAGCTGGCCGCGCACCAGGGCGCCGTCCGCATCGACGGCCCGCCGGCCCGCATCGCCGCGATCGCCGTGCAGCCGCTGTCCATGCTGCTGCATGAGATGTCCGCCAATGCGGTGCGGCATGGCGCGCTGAGCCACCCGGAGGGACGCCTCTCGCTGAGCTGGGCCTTCACCGGCCAGGATGGCGGGCTGCGCCTGTTGTGGGAGGAGAGCGGCGTGCCGCAGGCCGACACCGCGCCGCCCGACCTGCCGCCACCGCGCCCCGGCTTCGGGCTCCGGCTGGTGCGGCAACTGGCCGAGCGGCAGCTGGGCGGCCTGCTGCGCCTGGTCTGGGGCGAGGATGGGCTGCGCGCCTCCCTCACCCTGCCGGCCCGGCATGTCAGCGCGCCGGACGGCCCCGCCTGGCGCACCGCCGCGCCGATCCTGGCCACCCCGGCCGAGGCCGCCACGGCGCTGCTGCCGCTGATCGACGACCCCTCCTCTCCGCCCAGCGTGCTGGTGGTGGAGGATGAGTCGATGCTGGCACTGGAGGCGGCGGTGCTGCTGCAGGAGATGGGCTGCACGCCGGTAGGCCCGGCGCACACCCTGCAGGAGGCGCTGGCCCTGGCAGCCGGCACGCCGCGGCTGAGCGCCGCGTTGCTGGACGTGAACCTGGCCGGCGAGGTGGTCTTCCCGCTCGCCGAGGTGCTGCGGGCGCGGCAGGTGCCCATCATCTTCATCACCGGCTATGGCAGCGACGCCGAGCTGTCCGTCCATGCCGCGGCGGCCACGGCGGTGCTGCGCAAGCCCTATGCGCGCGGCGCCCTGGCCGAGGCGCTGCGCCGTGCCCTGCGCCATCGCCCGGAGCCGGGCACCGCCTGAGGCGGCGCGGCGGCGGTTCAAAAGCCGCCCCGCGCATGGCAGGGTGGGCGCCCATGCGCCTTCCCCTCCCCGCGATCGCCAGCGACCGCCGATTCCTCATCATGCTGGCCCTTGGCTTCTCCGCCGGGGTTCCGCTGCCGCTCACCGCCTTCGTGCTGCGGCAGTGGATGTCGGAAGCCAACATTCCGCTCACCGCCATCGGGCTGACGGCGCTGATCGGCCTCTCCTACTCGCTGAAATTCCTCTGGGCGCCGCTGATCGACCATGCGGCGCCGCCCTTCTTCCGCCGCTGGGGCCGGCGGCGCGGCTGGCTGGCCAGCATCCAGCCGGTGCTGGCGCTTGCCATCCTGGCGCTCGGCTTCACCAACCCGGCCGTGGCGCCGGAGATCACGGTGGCGGTCGCGGTGCTGGTGGCCTTCCTCTCCGCCAGCCAGGACATCGTGGTGGATGCCTACCGCATCGAGTTCCTGGAGGAGCGGCAGCAGGGCCTTGGCCTCGCCTACTATGTCTGGGGCTATCGCGGCGCGCTGCTGGCCTCCAACGCCGGCGCGCTGACGGTGGCCGAGTTCGCCGGCTGGACGGCGGCCTTCGCCTATTGCGCGGCGCTGGTGGGCATCGGCTTCGTCGCGGTGTGGCGCGGGCCGGAGCCGGCGGCGCCGCCCGCCTCGGCGCTGGGCTGGTCGGCGCGGCTGCGCGCCGCGGTGGCGGACCCCTTCGCCGATTTCGTCCGCCGCCCCTACTGGCTCTGGATCCTGCTGTTCATCGCCCTGTTCAAGCTGGGCGAGGCGCTGGCGGGGGTGATGACGGCGCCCTTCTACCGCGACCTCGGCTTCTCCCGCACCGAGGTGGCGGCGGTCTCCAGCGTGTTCGGCCTGTTCGCCACGCTGCTCGGCGCGCTGGCGGGGGGCTGGCTGGTGGTGCGCATCGGCACCGCCCGCGCCCTGGTGCTGACCGGCCTGACGCAGATGCTCTCCAACCTGATGTACGTGGCGCTCGCCCATGCCGGGCACGACATGCCCATGCTCTGGGCCCAGGTGGGCGTCGAGAACTTCACCGACGGCCTGGCCGACGCCGCCTTCGTCACCTACCTCTCCAGCCTCACCAGCCGCGCCTTCACCGCCACGCAATACGCGCTGCTCTCCTCCCTGGCGGCGGTGCCGCTGCGCACGCTGGGCGCCAGTTCCGGCTCCCTCGCCGAATGGCTGGGCTGGGCGGATTTCTTCCTGCTCACCACCTTCGCGGCGCTGCCCGCCATGGGGGTCATGCTGTTCCTGCTGGCACGTCTGCCGCCGGCGCGGCGACACCCGCCGGAAGAGAGTTCGGCGCTGCCTGCATCGGAAAGCTGAGTCGCGGCGTTACAGAGGTCCCGCACTCGCACCGGAGGCCCTGCCCGTGCCATCCCATCGCCATGCGCTCGAGATGTTCGCGCGGCTCGGCTACGCCGCGCGCGGCGCGGTCAGCCTGATTATCGGCTCGCTGGCGCTGCTGGCGGCCGTCGGGCCCGGCGGCCAGGCCACAGGCTCGAAGGGGGCGCTGCGGGAGCTGCTGCTGCACCCCTTCGGCGGCGTCCTGCTGGGCGTGGTGGGGCTCGGCCTGTTCGGCTTCGCCCTGTGGCGGGCCCTGCAGGGGCTGCTCGATGCCGACAACCATGGCCACGGCGCCAAGGCGCTGGCCATCCGCGGCGGCGCCCTGATCTCGGCGGTCGCCTATACCGGCCTCGGCATCTCCGCCTTCGGCCTCCTGCTCGGCCGCGGCGGCGGCGGCGGCGGCGACGACCAGTCGGCGCAGGACTGGACGCGCTGGCTGCTGGCCAAGCCGGCGGGCGAGGTGCTGGTGGCGGCGATCGGGCTGATCGTCATGGGGGTGGGCGTGGCGATGCTGGCGCGCGGCTGGCGCGCCTCCTTCACCCGCCATCTGCGCTGCCCGGCCGAGGCCTCCCGCTGGGTGGTGCCGCTCGGCCGGCTCGGCTTCGCGGCGCGCGGGGTGGTGTTCCTCATCATCGGGCTGTTCCTGGTGGTGGCCGCCTGGCAGTCCGACCCGCAGGAGGTGCGCGGCCTGGGCAGCGCCCTGCTGGCCCTGCAGGCGCAGCCCTTCGGCCGCGTGCTGTTCGGGGTGGTGGCGCTGGGCCTGGCCGCCTTCGGCGCCTTCGAGTTCGCGGAGGCGCGCTACCGCCGCATCGACGCGCCCGGCTGAGCCGGGGCGCTCAGCGCTCCGCCCGCCAGCGCAGCCAGGGCGCCAGCTCCGGAACACGGCGCGGCAGGGGCAGCGGCCCGGTCAGGCGCAGGCCGAATTCCGGCCCCTCCGCGTCGCGCAGCGCCAGCATCAGGTCCATGCCGGCCCGTGCCAGGTCCACCTCGCCGGCCAGGGTGGCGCCAGCCGTCTCGGCCATCGCCATGCGCCCCTGCTCCAGCACCGCGCGCCCGGACTGGATGCGCGCGGCGAGGTCGAACGCCTCGAAGGCGGTCGCGCCATCGCCCAGCGCGGCCCGCAGCCCGGCCTCGGCGGTGCCGGAATCGGCACGCTCGGCGGCGGCCAGGGCCCCGCGCAGGTCGGCGCCGGCGAGGATGCCGTCGCGCACCGAGAACCGCGCTTGGCCTTCCAGCGTGGCGAGCAGGGCGGCGGGGCTGTGGCCCGTGGCGCGCAGCCGCACCTCCCCCTCCACCCGCCCGGCCGAGAGGTCGAGCGGCAGGCCGGTGAGCGGGCCGGTCAGGGCGACACCCGAGACATTGCCCTGCACGGCCAGGGTGGGCGGGCTGGCGGCACCGTCCAGCCGCAGCGCGCCGGAGAGGCGCCCGCCGGCAAGCTGGCCACGGAGGCCCTCCAGCGCGAGGGTGCCATCCTGCAGGCGCAGCGTGGCGGAAGCCTGCTCCAGCACCGGCAGCCCCACCGGCTCCACGCGCTGCGCCGCCAGCGCCAGCTCGGCATCCAGCAGCTGGAGCCCTTCCAGCACCATCGGCTCGCGCGAGCGCCAGTCGAGGCCCGGCAGCAGCAGCCGCTCGGCCGAGACGCGCCCGGTCAGGCGTGGCTGGCGCGCGCCCTGCGCCAGGCTGAGCTGCCCGCTCAGCCGCAGCCCGGCGGCGACCAGGTCGAAATTCTCCGCCGTCAGCTCCTGCGGCGAGAGCGCGACATTGGCGATGAGCGAGAGCGAGCCCTCATCCAGCCAGCCAGGCAGGGCGAGGCTGGCCAGCTCCGCCAGCAGGCGGGGCGCGCCCGGGTGGCGCAGCGTCAGCGCGCCGGCGTAGCGCGGCAGGGCGAGGTCCAGCGTGCCGTTCAGCTCCGCCCGCAGGTCGCCCAGCTCCAGCCCGCCGCGCAGCGCCAGCGCGCCGGCGGGGCCGCTGCCGGAGAGCCGCAGTGAGAGTGGCGCCCCCGCGATCGGCATGTGGTCCGGCCAGCCGCCGGGCAGCAGCGCCAGCAGCGGCGCCGCGACGGGAGCGCTCACTTCCAGCGCCAGGTCGGTCAGCCGCGGTGCCGGGCCGAGCTGCGCAACGCCGGAGAGGGCCAGCTCGCTCTCCGCCAGGCGGGCGGCGAGGCGGCGCGCGGTGAGGCGGCCATTCTCCAGCGCGGCGTCGGCGGAGAGGCCCTGGAAGGTCAGGCCGCGCCATTCGGCCTGCTCGGCGGAGAGGCGCAGATTGGCGTCGATGCCGGCCAGGCGCGCCTGGATGGCAGGCCAGCCGATGCCGGATGGCAGCCAGCCATCCAGCGCCAGCTTCTCGAAATTCAGCCCGAGTCCCAGCGCCGGCCGCGGGCCGAAGCGCAGCACCCCGGCGCCGGAGACCCGGTTGCCGTCCAGCGTGGCGGTGAATTCAGGAATGGCCGCCTGGTTCTCGTCCAGCGTCAGGCGCAGCCTGCCCTCGCCACGGCGCAGGTGGGAGGGATCGGTGCCCTCCAGCGGCAGGCCGAGGGCGGCGAGGGTGGCGCGCAGCCCCTCGCCCCGGAAGCGCAGCGCCGCCTCCAGCCGGCCGGCGCCGGGCCGGCCGGTGGTGGCGCCGTCCAGCTCGATCTCGGTGTCGCCCGGCAGCAGGGCGCCGATATTGGTCAGCGTCAGGCGCTCGCCATCCAGGGAGAGGGCGCCGCGCAGCCGGCGCAGCGTCACGCCGCGCAGCTGGGCGGCCTCCGCCGTCAGGTCCAGGCCGAATGGCAGGGGCGGCCCGCCGGCGCCGCGCAGCGCCGCCACCCACGGGTCCAGTTCCACCCGGCCGGTCTGCAGCGCGATGTCGAGGCGCGGCACGGGGCTGACGCGCAGCGTGGCGGCGCCGCGCGCCGGGCTGCCGGCGATGTCGAGGCTCAGATCCTCCGCCGCCAGCAGCTCGGCCGTGACGCTGAGCCGGCCGCGCAGCCGGAAGCTGCCCGGCGGCGCCGGCAGCAGCGCCGCGAGGTCGCTGCCGCCGCCCTGCAGGCTGCCCTCGAAGCCACCCTCCGGCAGCAGCACGCCGCTGGCGGAGACGGAGGCGCGGGCGCCGCTCAGCGTCAGCGCCAGCGGCGCGATGCCATCCCAGCCCGGGCGGCCGAGCGTGGTCTCGAAGGCCACCTCGGTCTGCCGCCAGCGGAACTGGCCGTCGATGCGCAGCGCATCGGCCGGGCCGCCGGCGGCGAGATCGGCCTCCACCTGCTCCAGCGCCACCTGGCCAAGGATGATGCGGGAATCCTGGATGCGGCCCTGCAACCCGGTGAGCCAGGGTGGCGGGCGGAAGGGCTGGCCGGGCGCCGGCGGCCAGGGCAGGCGGATCTCGGCGCCGACCACCGCCACCTCGCGCGGCTCCAGCTCCAGCCGCAGCAGGGCGGCCCAATCCAGCCGCAGCCGCAGCGCCCGCGCCTCGATCGAGATCTCGCCATCCGGCCCGCCGATGGTGACGCCGCCCGCCTCCAGCATGGGCTGCGGCAGCAGCGCCAGCCGCACCGGGCCGGCCAGCGTCACCGGCTGGCCGAGCCGGCCGGCGGCGAGGATGGCCAGCCGGTCGCGGTGCTCGTTCCAGTCCGTCAGGCGCGGGCCGAACCACAGGCCGGCCAGCACCAGCAGCGGCAGCAGCGCCAGCGCGCCCAGGGCCAGCCAGCGGCCGCGCCCGGGCGGGGCGGATGGCGCGGGCCGTGGCATCAGCCGGACCGGGCCTCCCCCGCCGCGCCCCAGCCGCCGCCGCCGGGCGTCTCCAGCCCCAGCACCTCGCCCTCGGCGAGCTCGGCGCGGTCCCGCCCGCCGAGGGGCTGCACCGTGCCGTCCAGCCGCTCCACCCATTGCCGGCCGGGCGCGCCGTCGGCGCCGCCATGCAGCCCGTGCGGCGGCACCTCGCGCCGGCTGGCGACGATGATGGCCTGCATCGGCCGCAGGAAGCGGATGCGCCGCCGCGCGCCATCGCCGCCGCGCCAGCGCCCCCGCCCGCCCGAGCCGCGGCGGATGGCGAACTCCTCCAGCCGCACCGGGTAGCGCAGCTCCAGGATCTCGGGGTCGGTCATGCGGGTGTTGGTCATGTGGGTCTGCACGGCCGAGGCGCCGTCGAACCCCTCCCCCGCGCCGGTGCCGCCGCACACCGTCTCGTAGTACTGGTAGCGGTCGTCGCCGAAGAGCAGGTTGTTCATCGTCGCCTGGGCGCAGGCGCAGGCGTCGAGCGCGGCGAGCAGCGCGTTGGCGGTGTTCTGGCTGACCTCCGTGTTGCCGGCCACCACCGCGGCACCCGGCTCGGGCGAGAGGAAGGAGCCGCGCGGCACCACGATCTCCAGCGGCACCAGGCAGCCATCGTTGAGCGGGATGTCCTCGCCCACCAGGCAGCGGAAGCAGTAGAGCACCACGGCGCGCGTCACCGCCTCGGGGGCGTTGAAGTTGCCGGGGCGCTGCGGCGCGGTGCCGGTGAAGTCGATGGTGGCGCGGCGCGCGGCGCGGTCCACCCGCACGGCGACACGCAGCGGCGCGCCATCGTCCATGGTGTAGGCGAATTCGCCGTCCTGCAGCCGGTCCAGCACCTGCCGCACCGCCTCCTCGGCATTGTCCATCACGTGGCGCATATAGGCGCGCACGGTGGGCAGGCCGAATTGCGAGACCGCCCGGCGCAGCTCCTGCACGCCCGTCTCGTTGGCCGCCACCTGGGCCTTGATGTCGGCCACGTTCACGTCCGGGCTGCGCGCCGGGTACTTCGCGCCCGCAAGCAGGGCGCGGAAGGGCGCCTCCTGGAAGGCGCCGCCATCGACGAGCAGGAAGTCGTCGATGACCACCCCCTCCTCCTCCAGCGTGCGGGAATCGGGGGGCGTGGAGCCGGGGGTGAGGCCGCCGATATCGGCGTGGTGGCCACGGCTGCCGACGAAGAACAGGATCTCCCTCCCCGCCTCGTCGAAGACTGGGGTGATGACGGTGATGTCCGGCAGGTGGGTGCCGCCATTGTAGGGGTTGTTCAGCGCCACCACGTCGCCGGGCTTCAGCGTGGCGCCGCGGCTGTCGATGACGGTGCGGACGCTCTGCCCCATGGCGCCGAGATGCACCGGCACGTGCGGCGCGTTGGCCACGAGGCGCCCCTCGGCGTCGAAGATGGCGCAGGAGAAGTCCAGCCGCTCCTTGATGTTCACGCTGAGCGAGGTGTTCTGCAGCACCGTGCCGGTCTGCTCGGCGATGCTCATGAACAGGTTGTTGAACAGCTCCAGCAGCACCGGGTCCGGCCGCGCGGCGGCGCCCGCCCCGGCCTCGGCCGTCTCCGCCTTCGGCCGCGGCGTGGTGCGGCGGAGGATCATGTGGTCGAGCGGCGTCACCTCGGCGGTCCAGCCGGGCTCGACCACGGTGGTCGCGGTGCGCTCGCGGATCAGCGCCGGGCCGGCGATGCGGTCGCCCGCGCGGAGCGCCTCGCGGTCCAGCACCGGGGCCGCGTGCTCGGTGCCGCCGGTGAAAAGCGGCACGGTGTCCACCGCCGCCGGCGCCTCGCCCGCAGCGCGGGGCGGCAGGCGGGGCTCCTCCACCGCCTCGCCGGGGGCGATGACCTCCACCACGCAGGCCTCCACCAGCACCGGCCGCTCGGGCGTGGCGAAGCCGAAACGGCGGCGATGCGCCTCGGTGAAGGCTTCAAGCACGGCCGCGTGGTCGCCGAAGGGCACCGGCAGGAAGCTGTCCGTGCCGGCGTAGCGCAGGTGCAGGCGCGGCTCGGCGCGCAGCCGGGCGGGCTCGGCGCCCTGGGCTTCCAAGGCGGCGCGGCCCTCGGCCTCCAGCCCGGCGATGCGCTCCGCCAGCGCTTCCATCCCCTCGGGCGAGAGCGGCGCCTCGATGGCGGCCTCCTGGATCACCCCCTGGTCGGCCAGCCCCATGCCATAGGCGGAGAGCACGCCGGCGAAGGGGTGGATGAACACCGTCTCCATGCCCAGCTCGTCCGCCACCAGGCAGGCATGCTGCCCGCCGGCGCCGCCGAAGCATTGCAGGGCGTGGCCGGCGGGGTCGTGCCCCTTCTGGATGGAGACCTGCTTGATGGCCTGCGCCATGTTGGCGATGGCGATGCGGAGGAACCCTTCGGCCACGGCGCGCGGGTCCTGCCGCGGCTGGCCGGTGGCGGCGGCGATCTCGGCGGCCATGGCCGCGAACTTCTCGCGCACCACCGCGGCATCCAGCGGCTCGTCCCCGTTCGGGCCGAAAATCGGCGGGAAGTGGGCGGGCTGGATCTTGCCCGCCATGACGTTGGCGTCCGTCACCGTCAGCGGGCCGCCGCGCCGGTAGCAGGCGGGGCCGGGCACGGCGCCGGCGCTCTCCGGCCCCACGCGGAAGCGGGCGCCGTCGAAGGAGAGGATGGAGCCGCCGCCCGCCGCCACGGTGTTGATGGCCATCATCGGCGCGCGCATCCGCACGCCCGCCACCACCGTCTCGAAGGCGCGCTCGAACTGGCCGGCATAGAGCGCCACGTCGGTCGAGGTGCCGCCCATGTCGAAGCCGATGATCTTCTCGAAGCCCGCCATGCCGGCGGTGCGGGCGGCGCCGACGATGCCGCCGGCCGGGCCGGACAGGATGGCGTCCTTGCCCTGGAATTTTTCCGCGAGCGTCAGCCCGCCGGAGGACTGCATGAAGTAGAGCGGCACGCCGGGGAGCTGCTCCGCCACCTGCTCCACATAGCGGCGCAGGATGGGGGAGAGGTAGGCGTCCACCACCGTGGTGTCCCCGCGCGGCACGATGCGCGGCAGGGGCGAGGCCTCGTGGCTGAGGCTGACCTGGGTGTAGCCCACCGCCCGCGCGATGGCGCCGAGCCGCCGCTCATGCTCCGGCGCCAGCCAGGCATGCATCAGCACGATGGCCACGGCGCGGATGCCGTCGGCGAAGCCGGCCTCCAGCGCGGCGCGGGCGGCGCCCTCGTCGAGCGGCTCGATCTCGGTGCCGTCGGCGGCGATGCGGCCGCCGATCTCCACGGCGCGCTCGTGCAGCAGCTCGGGCAGGCGGATGTCGAGGTCGAACAGCCGCGGCCGGGCCTGGTTGCCGATCCGCAGCGCGTCGGCGAAGCCGCGGTTGACCAGCAGCAGCACCCGCTCGCCCTTGCGCTCCAGCAGGGCGTTGGTGGCCACCGTGGTGCCCATCTTCACCGCCTCGATGGTGCCGGGCGGAATCGGCGCGCCTTCGGGCAGGCCGAGGCAGGCGCGGATGCCGGCCACGGCCGCGTCGCGGTAGCGGCCCGGATTCTCGGACAGCAACTTCCGCGTGGACAGCGCCCCTGCAGGATCGCGTGCCACGATATCGGTGAAGGTGCCGCCCCGATCGACCCAGAACTGCCAGCCCGCTGCGGTCATCCCGTGCTCTCCGATTCTCGCCGCCTCCGTGTGGCGCCCGGCGGCGCGCCATGCAAGGGCCGAGACGCCACCGGAGGCAATGGCAGGCTGCCCCCGGGCATGGTAGGGAGAGGCTGACAGCACAAAGGCGGGAGGCTGGCGGGCCTTGAGTTTGTGGGGCAAGATCCTCGGCGGCGTGACGGGCTTCGCCATGGGCGGGCCGTTCGGCGCGGTGGTCGGGGCGGCGCTCGGCCATGCGGCCGACGAGGGGGCGACGCGCCTGCCGGAGCTGGACACCCGGCCCGAGGCCATCGCCCGCATCACCAACCGCGATCAGCTCTTCTCGATCGGCGTCATCGTGCTGTCGGCCAAGCTGGCCAAGGTGGATGGCGCGGTGAAGCGCGAGGAGATCGACGCCTTCAAGCGCGCCTTCCGCATCCCGCCCGAGAGCCAGCGGGAGGTAGGGCTGCTGTTCGACAAGGCGCGCGAGGAGCCGGGCGGCTACGAGCCCTTCGCCAACCGCATGGGCGAGGCCTTCGCCGACAACAGGGTGATGCTGGAGGAGGTGCTGACCGCGCTGCACCACATCGCCCGCGCCGACGGGCCAATGACGCGCAGCGAGGCGGTGTTCCTGGCGAAGGTGCGGCAGAGCTTCCGGCTGGACGATGCCAGCGAGGCGCGTGCCCAGGCCGGGCAGTCGGCCCTGGTGCGGCCGCGCGGGCCGGACCCCTATGCCGTGCTCGGCGTGCCGCCGGCCGCCACGGACGACCAGGTGCGCCAGGCCTGGCGCAAGCTGATGCGCGAATACCACCCGGACAGCCTGGCCGCGCGCGGCGTGCCGCCCGAGCAGGTGCGCCGCGCCTCCGACAAGGTGGCCGAGATCAACGCCGCCTGGGACCGCATCAAGCGGGAGCGCAATCTTTGAGGGGGGCGGCAGCGGCCGGGCAGACCCTCCCGGGAGCCTCCCTGGATACCGCCCTGCCCTGCCGGGACCGCGCCAGCCCCAACCACGACTCGCGCCCCGAGGGCGTGCCGGTGGACATGCTGGTGCTGCACTACACCGGCATGGCCAGCGCCGCCGCCGCGCTCGACCGGCTCTGCGACCCCGCCCCGCCGCCGCCGCTGCCCCGCGTCTCCTGCCACTATCTCGTGGAGGAGGACGGGCTGATCTGGCGGCTGGTGCCGGAGGGGCGGCGCGCCTGGCATGCCGGCATCTCCTTCTGGCGGGGCCATGACACGCTGAACGGCCGCAGCATCGGCATCGAGATCGCCAATCCCGGCCATGAATGGGGCTACCGCCCCTTCCCCGCGCTGCAGATGGCGGCGGTGGCCGAGCTTTGCCTCGACATCCTGGCGCGCCACCCGATTCCGCCCTGCAACGTGGTCGGCCACAGCGACATCGCGCCCGACCGGAAGCAGGACCCGGGCGAGTTGTTCGACTGGGAAGGGCTGGCCGCCAACGGCGTCGGCCTGTGGCCGCGCGGCATCACCGGGGCGGAAACGGCACCGGCGCCGGGCGGCGTGGCGCGGGCGCTGCCGCTGCTGGCCCGCATCGGCTACCCCGTGGACCCGGCCCGGCCGGAGCTGGCGCTGGCCGCCTTCCAGCGCCGCTGGCGGCAGGAAACCGTCGATGGCCGGGCCGATGCCGGCACCCTGCGGCGGCTGGAAGCCGTGGCGGCGCTGTATCCGCCGGTCTGAGCCGGCCCCGGCGCCGGGCACCCGCGGCGCATTGACTTCCCGGCGCCGCCGGCGCACAGGACCGCCGCGTCAGATGGCCGGGCGGCCGCTGGCTCCGGGCAGGTTCCGGGGCTGGAGGAAAGTCCGGGCTCCACGGGAATACGGTGCCGGTCAACGGCCGGCGAGGGCGACCTCAGGGAAAGTGCCACAGAAATCAGACCGCCAGCCCGGCTTGCCGCGCTGGTAAGGGTGAAACGGTGCGGTAAGAGCGCACCGCGCCCCTGGCAACAGGGGCGGCACGGTAAACCCCACCGGGAGCAAGGCCGAATAGGGGTGGCCGGCGGGAGTCCCGCGAGGGACTCGGCCGCAGGGGCGTTCCCGCCCCGCCACCCGGGTTGGCCGCGAGAGGCATGCCGCAAGGCATGTCCCAGAGGAATGGTCGCCCCGGGCAGGTGGCTTGCCGCCTGCCCGGACAGAACCCGGCTTACAGGCCATCTGACGCACACTCCCCAATCCGACTCACAATCCGAACAGTCGTAACACAGCGCCGAAGGTGCGCTGGATAAGACAATGTTTTCCCTGTGTTCGGGATGGGCTTTGGCGGGGGTTTTACCCTTGCTGCCCAAACTGAACCCATGATATCCCAACTTATCCCATGAACGATCCGTAGCTCGGGGGGGCGAGGGAGTCGTGAAGGGGATGGTCGGGTGAGCCGGCGGGGTCGGGGGGCCTCGCCGGCCGCTTTCCGGCCGGGACTTTATCACCGCCGCAGGGGGACAGGGCGGCCAGATGACCCGGTTCATGGGGACACACACCAATCGGCTGGACCGCAAGGGACGGGTTTCCGTGCCTGCGCCCTTTCGTGCGGAGCTCACCCGGCTGGGGAGCGACGAGCTGGTGCTGCGCCCTTCCCACAAGCATTCCTGCCTGGAGGCCTGGCCGATGCCCGCCTTCGAGGCCGAGACGGGCAAGCTGGAACAGCTCGAAGTGTTTTCCGACGAGCATGACGACCTCGCCGCCACCCTCTTCGCCGATTCCTATCCCATGCGCCCGGATGGCGAAGGCCGCATCATGCTGCCCGAGGAGCTGATCGCCCATGCCGGGCTGAGCGACTCCATCGCCTTCATCGGCCTGGGCCGCATCTTCCAGATGTGGGAGCCCGCCGCCGGGCGGCAGCGCAATCTCGCGGCGCGGCAGAACGCCTCCGCGAAGGGCATGACCCTGCCCGCCACGCCGCGGGGCGCGGCATGAGCGGCCATGTCCCCGTCATGCTGGCCGAGGTGCTGGCCGCGCTCGCCCCGCGCGAGGGCGGGATCTATGTCGATGGCACCTTCGGCGGCGGCGGCTATGCCCGCGCCATCCTGGAGGCGGCGCCCTGCACCCTGCACGCCATCGACCGCGACCCGGATGCCATCGCCCGCGGCGCCGCGCTGCGCGATGCCTTCGCTGGCCGGCTGCACCTGCATGAGGGCCGCTTCGGCGACATGGGCACGCTGCTGGCCGAGGCTTCGGTGCCGGCGGTCGACGGCGTGGTGCTCGACCTCGGCGTCTCCTCCTTCCAGATCGACCAGGCGGAGCGCGGCTTCTCCTTCCGCTTCGACGGCCCGCTCGACATGCGGATGGAGAAGGCCGGCCCCTCCGCCGCCGACCTGGTGAACCGCCTGCCGGAGGCCGAGCTCGCCACCGTGCTGTGGGAGCTGGGCGAGGAGCGGCATTCCCGCCGCATCGCCCGCGCCATCGTCGCCGCCCGGCGCGAGGCGCCGATCGAGACGACGGGGCGGCTGGTGCAGGTGATCCATTCCGTGATGCCGCGCGACCCCTCCGGCATGGACAGCGCCACCCGCTCCTTCCAGGCGCTGCGCCTGAAGGTGAATGACGAGCTGGGCGAGGTGGAGCGCGGCCTCGCCGCCGCCGCGAAGCTGCTGGCCCCCGGCGGGCGGCTGGTGGTGGTGGCCTTCCACTCGCTGGAGGACCGGCTGGTGAAGCGCTTCATGCAGGCCGCCGCCGGCCGCGCCCCCGGCGCCTCGCGCCACACGCCGGCCGCCATGCACGCGCCTGTCACGCGCGCGGGGTTCCGCCTCGTCACGAACAACGCCCAGCGCCCGGGGGATGCCGAGACATCGGCCAACCCGCGCGCCCGATCCGCCCGCCTGCGGGCCCTTGAGAAGCTGGAGGAGGCCTGATGTTCCGCCCCCTGACCGTGGTCGCCATCGCTGCCTTCAGCCTGGTCGGCTGGCACGTCTACCGTGCCGAGGAAGCCGCGACGCAGCTCGACCGCGAGATGCGCGACCTGAACCGCCGCATCGAGCAGGCGCGGGAGCGGACCCAGGTGCTGCGCGCCGAATGGGCGATGCTGAACGAGCCGGAGCGGCTGCGCCAGGTGGCGCAGCGGCACCTGACGCTGGAGACCATGACCCCCGACCAGTTCGTGCGCATGGCCGAGCTGGAGCGGCGCCTGCCGCAGGCGGTGGCCTTCGCCGGGCCGGTCAGCCTGTTCGGCTCGGCGCCCGAGGTGGCGGTGGCCGCGGCCACACCCGCCGCGCCGCAGCCGGCCACCCAGGGCACGGTCCAGGCCGCCGCCCCGCAGCCGCCGGCGGCCGCCCG
>NZ_JBHSCH010000020.1:0-63890 GCF_042651065.1 Teichococcus aestuarii | reverse complement strand
GGTCGCAGGCGGCGGCGTAGGCCGCCAGCCTCGCCGCGCCGGATGCCGCCGACCGCGCGGGCAAGCTGGACGCCGGCGCGCGTGACCGCCGCGCCGCGCCGCACCGGGCGACGCTGGCCGAGGCCCTGGCGCTGCGTCCCTTCCTCGATGCGCTCTACGCCCCGGCGCCCGAGGTGCTGGCGCCGCGCGACGACGCCACCATCGTCTGCCGCTGCGAGGAGATCACCGCCGGGCAGGTGCGGCAGGCGGCGCGGCTCGGCGCCACGGGGCCGAACCAGGTGAAGGCCTATCTGCGCGCCGGTATGGGGCCGTGCCAGGGGCGGATGTGCGGCACCACCGTCGCCGCGCTGATCGCCGAGACGCGCGGCGCCTCGATGGAGGAGACCGGCGTGCTGCGCCCCCGCGCCCCCTACAAGCCCATCACCGTGGGCGAGCTGGCCGACCTGCCGGAGGAGGAGCTGGCGTGAGCGTGGTCATCATCGGCGGCGGCCCGGCCGGGCGCGCGGCGCTCGCCCTGCTGCCGGGGGCGCGGCTGGTGGCGCGGCGGGTGGCCACCGCCTGGCACGCCACGCCGGGCCGGATCTGGGTGGAGGATGCGTCCGGCGTGCATGCCCTGCCCTTCACCCGCCTCCTCCTCTGCGCCGACGAGCCGCTGCTGCTGCTGGCCCTGGGCTGCGCCTTCGCCCATGGCCGCCCGGTGGTGGACGGGCGCGGCGAGACCTCGGTGCCCGGCATCTTCGCCGCCGGCGCCATCCTCGGCGCGGCGACGCCCGAGGCTGCGGCCCTTCAGGCGGGCATCGCCGCCCGCGCCCTGGCCGGGCTGCAGGTGCAGGGCGCCATCGCCCAGCCCCCGCCCCGCCCCCTGCCCGAGGCACCCCGGCGCGACCCCGGCGCCATGGCCGCGCTGCTCGCCACCCCGCCCGGGCCGGCGCGCAACGCCGCCGCCCTGGCCGAGGCGCTGCGGCAATCGCCGCCCGCGCCGGCGAGGCCGGTGGGCTTCGCCGCGCTGGCCGCCCTGGCCGGCGCCCCTCCCGATCCCCTCCCCGCCCAGGCCGACCAGGAGGCGCTGGCATGAGCAACCCGGATGTGCTGGTCATCGGCGGCGGGCTGCACGGGCTTTCGGCGGCGCTGCACCTGGCGCGGCGCGGCCGCCGCGTGCGGGTGCTGGAGAAGGAGGTGGCCGGCGCCCATGCCTCCGGCTTCTCGGCCGGCGGGGTGCGCACGCTGGGGCGGCACCCGGCGGAAGTGCCGCTGGCCCTGGCGGCGCTGGATCTCTGGCACGGCATCGCCGCCCTGGTGGGCGAGGATTGCGGCTTCCAGGCCACCGGCCAGATCAAGGTGGCCGAGGATGCCGCCGAGCTGGCCGTGCTGGAGCGGCGCGTGGCCGCGATGCGCGCGCAGGGCCATGCCCATGAGGAGCTGATCGGGCCGGAGGCGCTGCGCCGCTGGCTGCCGGCGCTGGCGCCGCATTGCGTGGGCGGCATCCTCTGCCGTCGGGACGGCTTTGCCGAACCCTACCGCACCATCCTCGCCTTCCGCCGCGCCGCCCTGGCGCTGGGGGCGGAGGTGGTGGAGGGCGCCCGCGTCACCGCGCTGGAGCGGCACGGCGGCCTCTGGCACCTTCGCTGCGCCGATGGCGCCCGCCATGCCGCACCTGTGCTGGTGAACGCCGCCGGCGCCTGGGCCGGCCGCGTGGCGCGCGCCGCGGGCGAGGACATCCCGCTCGGCTTCAACGCCTTCATGATGATGCTGACGGCGCCGATGGCCCCCTTCGTCGCCCCCGTGGTGGGCGCGACGGGCCGGCCCATCTCCTTCAAGCAGAGCGCCTCCGGCCAGGTGATGATCGGCGGCGGGCACAAGGGCGTGGCTGACCTCTCCACAGGCCGGGTGACGCTGGACGTGGAGCGCCTCGCCTTCTCCGCGCGCACCGCGCTGGAGCTGTTCCCCATCCTGGCGGAGACGCGCATGGTCCATGCCTGGGCCGGCATCGAGGGCGTGCTGCCGGACGACATCCCCGTCATCGGCCGCTCCGCCGTGGCGGAGGGGCTGGTGCACGCCTTCGGCTTCTGCGGCCATGGCTTCGCCATCGCGCCGCTTATCGGCGGCATCGTCGCCGATCTGGTAGTCTCGGGCGGCACCAGCCATCCCATCGCCGCCTTCGCACCGGACCGCTTCGGGCGGGCGGCGGCCGAGGCCGGGGCGGCGCTGCCCCAGCCCGCCGGGTAGTGTCAATCCTTTAAGAACAATCTTTTAAGAGCCGTTCTGGATTCCTGACATAAGAAAGATCCTGGCGCGCTGGATGCATCCAACCGGCGCGCCAGGGACGGGCTCAGTCCACCCGGACCTTGGCCGCCGAGATCACCTCGCCCCAGGCGCGCCGATCCTGCTCGATGCGGGCGGCGAAGGCGGCGGGTTCCTCGAAGCGCGGCGTCAGCCCGTTCTCGCGCAGGCGCTGCTGCAGGGTCTTGTCCTGCAGCGCCGTCTCCACCGCCCGGGCCCAGGCCCGGATCGCCGGCTCCGCCATGCCGCTGGCGCCGCAGAGGCCGAACCAGCCTACCACCTCCAGCCCCGGCACCGTGTCGGAGAGCAGCGGCGTCTCCGGGAAGGCGGGCTTCATCGAGGCGTCGCCCAGCGCTACCAGGCGCAGCTCGCCGCCGCGGATCTGCCCCACCACGTCGCCCAGGTTGGTCACCATGAAGTCGGCGCGGCCGGCCATCACGTCCATCGCCGCCGGCGCGGCGCCGCGATAGGGCACGTGCAGCATCTGCACCCCGGCCATGCGCTGCAGCCGCTCGCCCGTCAGGTGCTGCGCCGTGCCGATGCCGGCGCTGGCGTAGCTGATGGCGTTGGGCTTCGCCTTCGCCGCCTTCAGCACACCGGCCATGTCCTGGTAGGGGCCGCGCGCCCGCACCACGGCGCCGTAGCTGGAGAGCGCCACATTGGCCACCGGCACCAGGTCCTTGCGCGGGTCCACCGGCATGATCATGCCGGGCAGCTCGGGGCTGATGGTCATGGTGCCCATCGGGCACTGGAACAGCATCGAGCCATCCGCGGGGCCGCGCACCACCGCATCGGCGGCGAGGAAGCCATTGGCGCCGGTGCGGTTCTCCACCACCACCCGGCGGCCTGTGACGGCGCCGACGCCATCGGCGATCAGCCGCGCCACCAGGTCTGAGGTGCCGCCCGCGGCGAAGCCGGCCATGATGTGCAGCGTGCGGTCCGGCAGCGCCGCCTCGGGCGCCTGGGCGCGGGAGGGTGCGGGGGCGGCGGCGAGGGTAACGGCGAGGGCGGCCGGCAGCAGGTGTCGCAGCATGGCGGTGGTCCTCCTGAGGGATGGTGGGTCTGGGATCCTGCGGCGCGCGCTCATTCGACGCGGATGCCGCCGGCGCGGATCACCGCGCCCCAGTCGCGGTGGTCCTGGGCGATGGTCTCGGCGAAGCGCGCCGGCTCCTCCAGGCGCGGGGTCAGCCCCAGCTCCTGCAGGCGCCGTCGCATCTCCGGCGTGTCCATGCCCTGGCGCACCGCCGCGGCCCAGCGTGCCACCAGCCCGGCCGGCATGCCGCGCGGGCCGCACAGGCCGAACCAGCCGCTGACGGCATAGCCTGGCACCGTGGCCGAGATCTGCGGCGCCTCCGGGAAGAGCGGCGAGCCGATGCCGTCGGCGAAGGCCAGCAGGCGCAGCCCGCCGCCCTGGATCTGCGCCACCACGTCGCCAAGGTTGGTGATGATGGTGTCGGCCCGGCCGGCCACCACGTCCACCACGCCCAGCGCGGCGCCGCGATAGGGCACGTGCACCAGGCCGAGCCCCGCCTGCTGCGCCAGCCGCGCGCCGGAGAGGTGGGAGACGGAGCCGATGCCGGCGCTGGCGTAGCTCAGCCGCCCCGGCTGCCGCCGCGCCGCCGCCAGGAAGCCCGCCACGTCCTGGTACGGGGATTGCGCGGCCACCACCATGACCTGGGTGGAGTGTGCCACGTTGACGATCGGCACCAGCTCCTGGGCGGGGTCGAGCGGCATCTGCGCGCCGGGCAGCTGCGGCGTGATGGTGAGCAGGCCGGTGGCGCATTGCAGCACCGTGTGGCCATCCGGCGCCGCGCGGGCCACCGCCTCGGCGGCGATCGCGCCATTGGCGCCGGTGCGGTTCTCGACCACCGGCCGCTGGCCGAAGGCGGGGGCCACCGCCTCGGCCACGAGCCGCGCCACGATGTCGCTGGTGCCGCCGGGCGCGAAGCCGCCGATGATGCGCGGCGGCCGGTCGGGGAAGGCCCCCTCGGCCGCCCGGGAAAGCGCCAGGGGGGCGGACGCCAGCAGGGCGGCCAGACCCAGCACCCTGGCCGTGCCGGCCAGGGCGGTGAACATCCTCATCGCGGATCCTCCCGGGGCGGCCCTGCATGGGAGCCGCCCTCTTCCGGTAAACCGCCGCCCGGCCGGGCGGCGGAGCTCAGGGCCGCATCTGGAACCGCCCGGGCTGCGCCGCGCGCAGCGGCCCGGCCAGCTGCGTGAACTCGCAGAGCAGCCGCCGCGTCTCGCGCGGGTCGATGATCTCCTCCACCCAGAAGGTCTCGGCCGTGCGGAAGGGCGAGCGGAGCAGCCCCAGCCTGTGCTCGATCTCGGCGAGCTTGGCGGCCGGGTCGGGCGCCGCCTCGATCTCGGCGCGGTAGGCGGCCTCGATGCCGCCCTCCAGCGGCAGCGAGCCCCAGCGCGCCGAGAGCCAGGCATAGCGCAGCGAGAGCCGCCCCGCCGGCGTGTGCGCCGCCCCCGCCACGCCGAAGGCGTTGCGGATGATGATGCTGCACCAGGGCACGGTGGTCTGGTTCATCGTCGCCATGGCGCGCACGCCGTGGCGGATGGTGGCGGCGCGCTCCGCCTCCAGCCCGATCATGAAGCCGGGGCAGTCCACCAGATAGACCACGGGCAGGCGGAAGGTCTCCGCCATGTCGAGGAAGCGCACCACCTTCTGGCAGGTCTCGGCCGTCCAGGAGCCGCCGTAGAAATACGGGTCGCTCGCCATCAGCGCCACGGCGCGGCCGCCGAAGCGGGCGAAGCCGGTGATCAGCGAGCGGCCGAACATCTTCCCCTGTTCGAAGAAGCTGCCCTGGTCGACGACGGCCTCGATGATCTGGCGCATCTGGTAGACGCGCCGCTTGTCGCGCGGGACGATGGAGAAGAGCTTCTCCTCACGCCGCCCGGGATCGTCCTGGCAGGCGGTATCGGGCGGCAGGCCGTGCACCGAGGAGGGCAGGTAGGAGAGGAAGCGGCGGGCGCAGTCGAAGGCCTCCTCCTCCGTCTCCACCGCATGGTCCACGGCGCCGGACCTGGTCTGGATCTCCCAGCCGCCCAGCTCCTGCTTGGTGAGGTCCTGGCCGAGCCGCTTCACCACCGGCGGGCCGGCGACGAACATGGCGGCGCTCTTGGTCATCACCGAGTAGTGGCTGGCGGCCAGCCGCGCCGCGCCGAGGCCTGCCACCGAACCGAGCCCGAGCCCCACCACCGGCACGGCGCTGAGGTTGAGCGTGGTGTAGTGGAACAGGCCGGTGCCGCCGACGCCCCCCGGCAGGTTGGCCCGCCCCGTGGTCTCGATGGTCTTCACCGAGCCGCCGCCGCCCGAGCCCTCGATGACGCGGATGATGGGCAGGCGGTATTCATGGGCCATCCGCTCGGCCATCAGCGGCTTCTCGCGGATGGTGGCGTCGGCCGAGCCGCCGCGCACGGTGAAGTCGTCCCCGACCACCACCACCGGGCGGCCGTCGATCTCGGCGCGGCCGAAGACGCAGTTGGAGGGGACGAGCTGGCGCAGCGTGCCGTCCGGCTCGTATTCCGCGCGGCCGGCGATGGCGCCGATCTCGTGGAAGCTGCCGGGATCGGCCAGGCGGTCCACCCGCTCGCGCACCGTCAGGCGGCCGCCCTCGTGCTGGCGGCGCACCTTGTCGGCGCCGCCCATCTGCTGCGCCATGGCCTCGCGCCGGCGCAGCTCGTCCAGCTCGGGCTGCCAGTTGCTGGCGGGGGGCGTGTGGGTATCGGGCATCGGGGGGCGCTCCTGTTCGCGTCCAGGGTCAGGCGGCGGCGTCGCCGGCCAGCAGCCCGGCGCGGGCGCGTTCGAGGAAATGCGTGTCCATCTCGGCCGCGCGCATCGCCGGGCTGCGCAGCGCGGCGGCGAGGAAGGCGGCGTTCAGCGCCACGCCGCGGGCCGTGCAGCCTTCCAGCGCGGCGGTGAGCTTCGCCAGCGCCTCGGCCCGGGTCGGGGCGTGGGCGATGACCTTGGCGATCATCGGGTCGTAGAAGGGGGTGAGGGTGTCGCCCTGGCGTACCCCGGCATCGACGCGCAGCCCCGGCGCCGCCCCGGGCAGGGTCAGCTCCGCCAGCCGCCCCGGCGAAGGCAGGAAGCCGCGCGCCGGGTCCTCGGCGCAGAGCCGGGCCTCCACGGCATGGCCTTCCAGCCGGATCTCCGCCTGCGTCCAGGGCAGCCTCTCGCCCCGGGCGACGCGGATCTGCCACTCCACCAGGTCGAGCCCGGTGACCATCTCCGTGACCGGGTGCTCCACCTGGAGGCGGGTGTTCATCTCGATGAACCAGATGCGGTCCGCCTGCGGCGTGGCGCCCGCTTCGGCGACGAACTCCACCGTGCCGGCGCCGACATAGCCCACCGCCCGCGCCAGCGCCGCGGCACGCCGGCCGAGTTCCGCGCGCAGCGCCGGATCGACGCCCGGCGCGGGGGATTCCTCGACCAGCTTCTGGTTGCGGCGCTGCAGGGTGCAGTCCCGCTCGCCCAGGTGCAGCACGGTGCCATGGCCATCGGCCAGGATCTGCACCTCGATGTGCCGGGCGCGCGGCACCAGCTTCTCCACCAGAACCCGCTCATCGCCGAAGGTGCCGGCCTCGCGCCGCGCCGCCGCCAGGGCGGCGGGGAAGCCCGCGGCCTCGGCCACGGCGCGCATGCCACGGCCGCCGCCGCCCGCCACGGCCTTGATCAGCACCGGGAAGCCGACCGCCTCCGCCTCCGCCAGCAGCCGGCCCTCGGACTGGTCCTCGCCCTCATAGCCCGGCACGGCGGCGACGCCGGCCCGGCGCGCCACGGCCTTGGCCGCCGCCTTGCCGCCCATGGCGCGGATCGCCTCGGGCGAGGGGCCGATGAACACCAGCCCCGCTGCGGCGCAGGCCGCGGCGAATTCGGCGTTCTCGCTGAGGAAGCCATAGCCCGGATGCACCATGCGCGCGCCCGAGCGCCGCGCCGCCTCGATCAGCGCCGGGATCGAGAGGTAGGAATGGCGCGGATGCGCCGGGCCGATCGGCTCCGCCCGGTCCGCCGCGGCGACATGCATCGCCGCCGCGTCGGCCTCCGAGAAGACGGCCACGGTGGGCAGGCCCATGCGCCGGCAGGTGGCGGCGATGCGGCAGGCGATCTCGCCCCGGTTGGCGATCAGGACGGCATCGGCGGCCATGCTCACGCCTCCAGCAGCGCGACGGTCTGGCCTTCCTCCACCGCCTCGCCTTCCGCCACCAGGATGGCGGCGAGGCGCCCGGCGCGCGGCGCGGTCACCGGGATCTCCATCTTCATCGATTCCAGCAGCAGGACGGTGTCGCCCTCGGCCAGCGTATCGCCCGGCCGTGCCTGGATCCGCCAGACGGAGGCCGCGATCTCAGCGGCGATTTTCACCTCGGCCATGGCCGTTTCCCCCAGGAGCCTTTATTTTGTTGTCACAGATCACAGCATGGCGGCAGGACTGTCAAGCAGCCCCGCCCCATGGCAGGAAGCCTCCATGCCGGACACCGCAGACGCCCCGCCCCTTCCCATCATCGCCGAGAGCATCGGCGCCAAGGTCTATCAGCGCCTCCGCACCGAGCTGATGCGCAGCCGCTTCCGCCCCGGCGAGAAGCTGAAGCTGCGGGACCTGGCGCAGGAGCTGGGCGTCAGCGCCACGCCGGTGCGGGACGCTCTGGCGCGGCTGGTGAGCGAGGGCGCGCTGGAGCAGTTCGACCACCGCTCGGTGCGCGTGCCGGTGCTGTCCGACGAGCGCTTCCGCGAGATCGCCGAGCTGCGCGGCGAGCTGGAGGGCAAGGCCGCCGCCCGCGCCGCCGAGCGCGCCACCCCCGCCGATGCCGAGCGCCTCGCCGCCATCCATGCCCGCATGACCGAGGCACGGCTCAGCGGCGAGGGCGTCGCGATGCTGGTGGAGAATGAGCGCTTCCACATGGAGATCTGCGCGCTCGCCAACATGCCGGTGCTGGCGCGCATCATCGAGGGGCTGTGGCTGCAATGCGGGCCGCTGGTGGCGGGGCTGCGGCAGGTGCGCTTCCTGCATCACCCGGACGCGCATCCGCACAACGACATCATCCGCGCGATGCGCACGCAGGACGGGGCGCTGGCGCGGCTCGCCATCCAGCGGGACATCAGCGTCTATGCCGAGGTGCTGCTGCGGCGGCTGCCGGAGATCAATGTCGGGGCGCTGCCGCGGCCGCGCCCGGTGCTTGACGCGGCGGACTAGGCGGGATTTAGTTGTCACAAATCACAAAATAGGCCGCCCGCCTCGCACCGCGGCCTCGGGAGGATGCGCATGCCCCGGCCGCCGGACGCCCCCCTGCCCTTCGCGCATCTGCGCGTGCTGGAGCTGGGCGAGGGCGTCGCCCTCTCCTACCTCGGCAAGCTGTTCGCCGATTTTGGCGCCGAGGTGCTGAAGCTGGAGCCACCGGGGGGCGATGCGCTGCGCCGCGAGCCGCCCCTGGTGGAGAGCGGGGATGGCGCGGAATCGGCGCTCTTCGGCTGGCTCAGCACCAACAAGCGCAGCCTCACCGCCGATCTTGCCGGCCACGCCGGGCTGGAGCGCGCCCGCGCCCTGCTGCCGGGCTGCGACGTGCTGCTCGACGGCCGCGCCCCGGCGGCGCGGGAAGGCACGCGCCTCGGGCTCGACCAGCCGCATCTGGTCGCCGCCGAGATCTCCTGGTTCGGCGAGAGCGGACCCTACCGGGATCTCGCGGCCACCGATGCGGTGGTGCGCGCGCTGGCGGGCGTCTTCGCCTGCACCGGCCCGGCGGAAGGGCCGCCCTCCCTGCTGGGCGGCATCGCCGGGGCGGTGACGGGCGCGCTCGCCGCCTTCAACGCGGTGGCCGCCGCGCTGTGGTCCGGCGCCGGGCGCCGGCTGGAGATCAGCCTGCACGAGGCCAACATCGCGGTGGCCGAGTACCAGGCGGCGCAGAGCGTCACCAACCCGGAGGTGGAGCGGCGCTACGGCGTCAACCGCTTCGCGCCCAGCTCCCCCCTCGGGGTGTATCGCTGCCGCGAGGGCTGGCTCGGCGTCACCATCGTGACCCCCGCGCAGTTCCGCGCCTTCTGCGAGATGGTCGGCCTGCCGGAGCTGGCGGAGGACCCGCGCTTCGTCATCGGGCTGGACCGGCTGCGCCATGCCGATGCGCTGGAGGCCCTCTTCGCCCCGCGCCTCGCCGCGCGCAGCGCCGAGGAGTGGTTCGCCGAGGCCATCCGCCGCCGCCTGCCCTTCGCCGTGGTGCCGGAGATGGCGGCGCTGCTGGCCACCCCCACCCATCGCGCGCGCGATGCCTTCGGCACGGTCACGCTCGGCGCGGCGCGCTTCGAGGGGCCGACGCTGCCGCAGCGCCTGACGCGCACCCCGCCCCTGGCCGGCGGCCCCGCCCCGCGTGCCGGGGCGGATGACGGCCGGCTGCCCCCGCCCGCCCCGCGCCCCCGGCCTACGCTGAAGCCGGCCCCCCTGCCGCTCGCGGGGCTGCGCATCCTGGACCTTTCCATGGGCTGGGCCGGGCCGCTCTGCACCCGCCAGCTGGCCGATCTCGGCGCCGAGGTGATCAAGGTGGAGGCGTGCCAGTATCCGGACTGGTGGCGCGGCGTCGATCCGCGCCCGGCCTTCTTCGCCGAGCGGCGCTACGAGAAGGATGTGCGCTTCGGCATCCTCAACCGCAACAAGGCCGGCATCACGCTCGACCTCGCCACGCCCGAGGGCAAGGCGCTGCTGAAGCGGCTGGTGCGCGACGCCGACGCGGTGGTGGAGAACTATGCGCGCGAAGTGCTGCCCAAGCTCGGGCTCGATTATGCCGCCCTCTCGGCCGAGCGGCCGGGGCTGGTGATGCTCTCCATGCCCGCCTTCGGGCTGGAAGGGCCCTGGCGCGATGCCCGCGCCTATGGCTCCACGCTGGAGCACGCCTCCGGCCTGCCCACCGTCTCCGGCGCGCCGGACTGGCCGCCCACCACCAACCAGCTCGCCTATGGCGACCCGATCGGCGGGCTGAACGGGGCCGCCGCGCTGCTGGTGGCGCTGCTGCACCACCGCCGCACCGGCGAGGGACAGCAGATCGACCTCGCGCAGGTGGAGTGCCTGTTCCCCCTGGCGGCGCCCTGGATCGTCGCCACCTCGGCCACCGGCACGCCCGGGCCGCGCCTGGGCAACCGCCACCCCACCCAGGTGCCGCACGGCGCCTTCCCCTGCGCGGAGCAAGGCTGGGTGGTGGTGGCCACGCAGGATGATGCCGCCTGGCCCGCCCTGGCCCGCGCCATCGGCCGCCCCGACCTGGCCGGCGACCCCGCCCTGGCCACCGCCGAGGGCCGCCGCGCCCGCGAGGCGGAGCTGGAGGCGGCGCGCGCCGCCTGGACACGGCCACGGACGCCGGAGGCCGCCATGCACGCGCTGCAGGCGGCGGGCGTCGCCGCCGGCGCGGTGCTGTGGCCCAGCGCGCTGAAGCGCGACCCGCACCTCGCCGCGCGCGGCTTCTGGCAGGTGGTGGAACGGCCGCATCTCGGCCGGCACGAGCAGCCCTCCGCCCCCTTCCGCGAGGCCGGGCGCGGCCCGTACCCGGTGCAGCGCCCGGCGCCGACGCTGGGGCAGGACAATGCCGCGGTGCTGGGCGGGCTGCTCGGCCTCGGCGCGGCGGAGCTGGCGCGGCTGGAGGCGGCGCGGATCATCGGCCAGGAGGCGGTGCCGGTCTCGGAGCGCCGCGCCCGCGCGCCCGCCGGCTGAGGGAGGCTTTTCGGACACGGCCCCCCGCAAGCCGCGAGAGAGGGCCGGCACGGAGGAGGAAGCATGTCCATCACCCTGGCCCGTCGGGCGCTGCTCGGCGCCCTGGCCCTGCCTGCCCTGGCCACCCCGCGCGCGCGGGCCGAGGCGGCGCCGTTCCCCAGCCGCCCGGTGCGGCTGATCTATCCCTTCGCGCCCGGCGTGGGCGACGGGCTGGCCCGGGCCGTGGCCGAGGCCGCGCGCGAGACTCTGGGCCAGCCCATCGTCGTGGAGAACAAGCCCGGCGCCAACACCATGATCGGCGCCGAGGCGGCGGCGCGGGCGGCAAAGGATGGCTACACGCTGGGCTGGGTCGCCACCAGCACACTGGCGCTGAACCCGCATTTCTACCCCAACATCACCTACCAGCCGGCCGATTTCGCGCCGCTCACGCTGGTCTACCGCGCGCCGGTGGCCTTCGCCGCCGCGGCGGATGTGCCGGGCGGCGAGCTGGCCGGCACGCTGGCCTGGCTGAAGAACAACCCGGGCCAGCCCTTCGGCAGCGTCGGCAATGGCAGCACGCCGCATCTGGTGATGGAGATGCTGCAGGGGCGCACCGGCCTGCGCATGGTCAATGTCGCCTACCGCGGCGAGCAGGCCGCGCTGGCCGACCTGATGACGGGCCGCATCCCCTTCTATGCCGGCTCGCTGAACACGCTGCTGCCGCATATGGAGAACCGGCGCTTCCGCGTGCTGGCGCTCTCCGCCCCCGAGCGCCTGGCGGCGACGCCGGAGGTGCCCACCTTCCGCGAGCTCGGGCACCCCGACCTCGTGCTGCGCTACTGGCACGGCATCTGCGCCCCCGCCGGCACGCCGCCGGAGGTGCAGCGCATCCTGGCCGATGCCCTGCGGAAGGCGGTGCGGAGCGAGATGGTGCGGCAGCGCGCCACCCCCGACATGACGCTGGACCCGCTGACCCTCGAGGAGTTCGCGCGCCTCATCCGCACGGATCACGAGAGCTATGGCCGCCTGATCCGCGAGCGGAACATCAGCGTCGGCTGAGCAGCCGCACAATGTGCCGGCGGGGCGGGGCGAAACGGCACGATCTTCGCTCCGCCCGGCGGCGACGGCGCTTCCATGCCCGGCGGCGCCTCCTAGCATAGCGGCATCGGACAACCCGGCGGCGCCGGACCGGAAGGATGCCCCTGATGCCCCTGCGGCCCAAGTTCATCACCTTCGACTGCTACGGCACGCTGACGAATTTCCAGATGGGCCCGGTGGCCCGCGCGCACTTTGCCGGCCGCGTGCCGGAGGCGCGCATAGAGGCGTTCCTGCGGGACTTCACCGCCTACCGGCTGGACGAGGTGCTCGGCGCCTGGAAGCCCTATGCCGAGGTGCTGGAGAACGCCATACGCCGCTCCTGTGCCAAGCACGGCATTGCCTGCGAGCCGGGCGATGGCCGCGTCTTCTACGACGCCATACCGGGCTGGGGCCCGCACGCGGACGTGCCGGCGCCGCTGACGCGGGTGGCGAAGGAATTCCCCCTCGTCATCCTCTCCAACGCGATGGACGAGCAGATCCACCACAACGTGGCGCTGCTGGAGGCGCCGTTCCACGCCGTCTTCACCGCCGAGCAGGCGCAGGCCTACAAGCCGCGCATGCAGGCCTTCGAATACATGCTGGGCCAGCTCAACGCCCGGCCGGAGGAGCTGCTGCACGTCTCCTCCTCCTTCCGCTACGACCTGATGACGGCGCACGACCTCGGCATCCGCGACAAGGCCTGGGTCAACCGCGCGCACGAGCCGCGCGGCAACGCCTTCTACGGCTTCCATGAAATCCCGGACATCGGCGGCCTGCCGGGGCTTCTCGGCCTCTGAGAAAGCCGCCACCCTCCCCGCCTTGAACACAGGAACGGTCCCGCCCCATGTCGCCTCCCGTCGATCCCGTCGCCAGTGACACCGCCCTGCCGCAGGAGGTGGATGTCGCGATCATCGGCGGCGGCATCGCCGGCGTCTGCGCCGCCTACTTCCTGGCCCAGGCGGGGCAGCGCGTGGCGCTGCTGGAGAAGGGCGTGATCGCCGGCGAGCAGTCCAGCCGCAACTGGGGCTGGTGCCGGGTGCAGAACCGCGACGAGCGCGAGATCCCCGTCATGCTGAAGAGCATGGAGCTGTGGGACACGCTGCCGCGCGAGGCGGGCATCGATGTCGGCTTCCGCCGCACCGGGCTGACCTATGTCACGCGCAGCGAGGCGGAGCTGGAGAGCTGGCGCCGCTGGGTGGAGATGGCGCGCGGCTACCAGGTGCACAACCAGATCCTCACCGCCGCCGAGGCGGAAGCGAGGAACCCGCACCACGCCCCGGGCGGCGGCTGGATCGGCGGCGTGCATTCCCCGCGCGACGGCATGGCCGAGCCGCGCAAGGCCGCGCCCGCCATCGCCGCCGCGGCGCGCCGCCTCGGCGCCACCATCCACCAGCGCTGCGCGGTGCGCGGGCTCGACATCCAGGGCGGCCGGGTCGCCGGCGTCATCACCGAGCACGGCACGCTGCGCGCCGGCGCGGTGCTGCTGGCGGGCGGCGCCTGGTCGTCGATGCTGCTGCGCCGGCACGGCATCGACCTGCCGCAGTCGAGCATCCGCTCCACCGTCTTCCTCACCGAGCCGGCGGCGGAGGTGACGCCCGGCGGCCTCTACACGCCGGACGTGACGATCGGCCGGCGGGAGGATGGCGGCTACATCATCGCCGCCAACAACCGCGGGCAGATCGAGATCACGCCGCAGGGCATCCGCTACGCGCGCAAGTTCTGGCCGACGCTGGTGGCGCGGCGGAAGATGGTGAAGTTCGGCCTCGGCGAATCCTTCTTCCGCGGCCCGCAGGCGATCACCGGGCGCTGGCGGATGGACCGCCCCACCATCTTCGAGGCGGAGGACATGCGCACCCTCGACCCCACGCCGAACGCGGCCATCGTGGCGCCGGCGCTGGCGCAGCTCGGCCGCTCCTACCCGGCGCTGGCGGGGGTGAAGATGGCGAAGCTGTGGGGTGGCTGGATCGATTCCACGCCGGACGCCGTGCCGGTGATCGGCGCGGTGGACCCGCTGCCGGGGCTGTTCCTCTCCACCGGCTACAGCGGGCATGGCTTCGGCATCGGCCCCGGCGCGGGGCGGCTGGCGGCCGATCTCGTGCTGGGCCGCGCCCCCGTGGTGGACCCCACGCCCTTCCGCTACGCGCGGCTCGTCGATGGCTCGCGCATCCAGAAGCCGGGGATGATGTGACGTGAGGATGCTGCCCTACTGGCTGGACACCGCCCCGCCCTTCACCGGCGCGGAGCCGGGCCCGGCCGAGGGCAGCGTCGATGTCGCCGTCATCGGCGGCGGCTTCACCGGCCTCTCCGCCGCGCTGCACCTGGCGCGCAAGGGCGCCAGCGTGGCGCTGCTGGAGGCCGGGCGCGTCATGGGCGCGGCCTCGGGCCGCAATGGCGGGCATGTCAACAACGGCACGGCGCACGACTTCGCCGGCCTCGCCGCCAGCCTCGGCCTCGACCACGCCCGCCGCCTCTACCACGCCTTCGACGATGCGGTGGACACGGTGGAACGCATCGCCCGCGAGGAACAGATCGCCTGCGACTTCCGGCGCTGCGGCAAGATCAAGCTGGCGGCGAAGCCCGCGCATTACGAGAAGATGGCGCGCGGCTTCGACCTGCTGCACCGCGAGGCCGATGCGGAGACCGAGCTGGTGCCGCGCGAGCGGCTCGGCGCCGAGATCGGCTCGGAGCGCTTCTTCGGCGGGCTGGTGTTCCGCCGCAGCGCGCAGATGCATGTCGGCCGCTTCGGCACCGGGCTGGCCGAGGCGGCGCGCCGCCAGGGTGCGCGCATCTTCGAGAACACCCCGGTGCTCTCCCTGAAGCGGCAGGCGGGCGGGCACGCGGTCGCCACGGCGCGCGGCACGCTGCGGGCGCGGCAGGTGCTGCTGGCCACCGGGGCGAGCCGGCTCGGCCCCTTCTACTTCCGCCGGCGCCTGGTGCCGCTCGGCTCCTTCGTCATCGTCACGGAGCCGCTGGGCGCGGCACGGCTCGCCGCCCTCATGCCCACGGGCCGTAACGGCACCACCACCCGCATCATCGGCAACTACTTCCGCACCACGCCGGACGGGCGGCTGGTCTGGGGCGGGCGGGCGCGCTTCGCCCTGCCCTCCCGCGCCTCGGACGCAAGGAGCGGCCGCGTGCTGGAGCGCGGCCTGCACGAGACCTTCCCGCAGCTCGGCCGCGTCGGCATCGACTATTGCTGGGGTGGCATCATCGACGCGACGCAGGACCGGCTGCCGCGCGCCGGCGAGCAGGACGGGCTGTTCTATGCCACCGGCTACAGCGGCCATGGCGTGCAGATGTCGGTGCACATGGGGGGCGTGATGGCCGCGGTGATGGATGGCAGGCCGGAAGCCAACCCGTTCCGCGGCCTGGCCTGGAAGCCGGTGCCCGGGCATTTCGGCCCGCCCTGGTTCATGCCGCTGGCCGGCCTCTACTACCGCCTGCAGGACCGTATTTCCTGAGGGAGCGCGGCGGCAGGGCCTGCCGCGCCGCCGGCCGGAATCGGTATTTTCTTCGCAACGATCCGCCGCAATCGGCATGATCCTGGCCGCACGCGCGGCGCACAATCGCCGCGTTGCAGATGCAAGCCGGCGGCAAGCCCGGCGGCCTCTGCGGGGGACGATCCCGTCACGCCGCGCCGCCTCCATGGCCGCGCGGCGCGTGTCGGGCACAGGGCAAGAACGAGCGCGCTCCCGGCCGCGGCTTGCGGCCCGGCCGCGGGCGCCACAGCGGGGGCTGACCATCATGGACAACATCCGGAACATCCTGTCACGCCCGGCGCTGGGCCGGCGCGGGCTGCTGGCGCTGGGCGCGGGCGCCACGCTGGCGGGCAACGGGGCGCGGGCGCAGCGCGCCGTGCCGCCGCCGCCTGCCACCCGCAAGGGGCAGGCGGTCGTCGGCATCTCGCAGGAGCCCACCGTCTTCAACCCGCTGATGCCCGGCATCGAGGTGGACGAGACGGTGTGGATGAACGTGTTCAGCACGCTGTGGTACCCGGAGCCGGACGGCACGCTGGTGCCGGACCTGGCGGTGGAGGTGCCCTCCACCGCGAATGGCGGCATCAGCGAGGATGGCCTGGCCTGGACGGTGAAGCTGCGCGAGGGCGCCGTCTGGCACGATGGCGCGCCCTTCACCGCCGAGGATGTGCGCTACACGCTGGAGCTGATCAACAACGCCGCCTTCCGCACCCGCACCCGCCAGGGCCACAGCCTGGTGCGCGAGATCGTGGTGAAGGGGCCGCACGAGATCGCCTGGCGCATGGAGAAGGCCTATGCGCCCTATCTGGCGCTGCTCTCCAACACCTACATCGTGCCCCGGCACATCCTGGAGAAGGCGGCGGACCCGAACACGGCCCCCTTCAACGCGGCGCCGGTCGGCACCGGACCGTTCCGCTGGAGCAGCCGCGTGCCGGGCGACCACATCCAGCTCACGGCCAATGAGCGCTACCACGGCAAGGGGCCCTACCTGGAGCGGGCCATCCTGAAATACATCCCGGACCAGACGGCGCTCTACGCGCAGTTCCGCACCGGACAGGTGGACCTGATCATCGGCACCGGCATCCCGGCCAATTTCTATGCCGAGGCGGTGAAGCTGCCGGGCCGCAAGGTGACGACCATCCCGAACGCCTCGCTCGAGGTGCTGATGCCGAACCTGGAGCTGCCCGCTCTCTCCGAGAAGGCGGTGCGGCAGGCGCTGTACCACGCCATCAACAAGAAGGGCATCATCGACATCATCTACTACGGCCTGCACAAGCCGACTGAATCCTACGCCCCCCGCGAATCCTGGGCCTACAACCCGGACCTTCCGGCGCACAGCTTCGACATCGGCCGCGCCAACGCGCTGCTGGATAAGGCGGGCTGGGCGCGCGGCGGCAACGGCATCCGCCAGAAGAACGGCGTGCCGCTGGAATTCGCCGTCTCCACCACCACCGGCGCGGCGCTGCGCGAGCAGTGCCAGCAGCTGATGATGCAGGACTGGCAGAAGATCGGCGTCTCCATGAAGATCAACAACATGGCGGCGGCGGTGATCTGGGGCGAATTCTATGTGCGCTCCAAGTTCCAGTCGCTGCTGGTGGGCACCGCCTTCCGCACCGGCATCGACCCCGACCCGGCGACGCGCTTCGCCAGCGACGCCATCCCCGTGCGCGGCGGCAGCGGCGGCAACTACATGCAATGGGTCAACCCGGAGGTGGACAGGCTGCTGATCGAGGGCCAGACGAGCTTCGACCAGGCGCGCCGCAAGGCGGTGTATTTCCGCCTGCAGGAGATCGTGCGCGAGGAGCTGCCGATCCTGCCCATCTTCCAGTACGCGCCGGTGGAAGGCACCAAGGACCAGCTGATCGGCTACCGCCCCAACATCAACGCGCGCCAGAACACCTGGAACATGCGCGAATGGTACTGGGCCACGTAAGGCCGCGTGCGGGCCGGGAGGCGCTCCCTCCCGGCCGCGTCAGGCGGAGGACACCTCCGGCAGCGTCACGGCATCGCCCGCCGTGATGGGGCCGGGCCGCACCACCTCGCAATAGAGGCCGAGATCGCGACCGAAGCGGTGCAGCAGGGCGCGCAGCACCTCGCGGTCGTCCGGCAGGCCCGGCTGCTCCAGCGTGGTGAAGGCGCAGCGGGCACAGGGGATGGTGCCGCGCAGCACGGCGCCGCCGAGCCGGAACTCCCGCCCGACCCAGCCATATTCCGGGATGCCCTGCACATCCTCCGGCGTGTCGATCAGGATGTTGGGGCGGAAGCGCCGCTCATCCAGCACGCTGGCCGGAATGGCGGCCTGCAGGGTGCGCAACGCGGCGGTGGTCAGCAGGTGCAGCGGCGCCCGTGCGTAGCGCGGCCGCGGACCCGCCTCGCCTTCCCCGGCATAGGGGCGGATGGCGGCGGGGAAGCCATAGAGGGCGGAGAGCGGCGCTAGACCGCCCGGATCATCGATGCCGGTCCAGCCCTGCCCATCCGTGCTGACCTCCACCGCGCCATCCGCCGCGCGGCGGGAGAAGGCGCGCGGCAGCGCCATCCATTCGCGCTTCCGGCCGGGATAGGCGATCTCGCCCGTCCCGGCATGGAACACGCCATGGGTTCGGTCGCCCGCCGCGCCGGAGGGCAGCAATTCCATCCGCTCCAGCCGCTCGCCGCCCATCGAGCTGACCGGGTAGCGCCACAGCGCCGAGACGCGCCCGGCGGCGCTCATGCGTCGAGCCCCGTCGGCGCCACGAGGTGCAGGTCGTCGCGGATGCAGGCCTTGAGATGGCCCGGCGCCACCTCGCGCAGCGCCGGCACCGCGCCCGCGCAGGCCGGCAGGGCGTAGCGGCAGCGCGTGCGGAAGCTGCATCCCGAAGGCGGATCGAGCGGGCTCGGCATGTCGCCCGCCAGCATGATCCGCTCCCGCTGGATGGTGGGGTCGGGGATCGGCACGGCGGAGAGCAGCGCCTCGGTATAGGGGTGGCGCGGCATGGTGAAGAGGGCGCGCGTCGGCGCCACCTCGACCAGCCGGCCGAGATACATCACCGCGATGCGGTCCGAGATGTGCCCGACCACGGCGAGGTCGTGCGAGATGAAGAGGATGGTGAGGCCGAGCCGCTCCTTCAGCTCCAGCAGCAGGTTCACCACCTGCGCCTGGATCGAGACGTCGAGCGCCGAGACCGGCTCGTCGGCGATCAGCAGCTGCGGCTGCATGATCAGCGCGCGGGCGATGCCGAGGCGCTGCCGCTGGCCGCCCGAGAACTCGTGCGGGTAGCGCGCCGCGTGCGACGGCAGCAGCCCGACCAGCGCCAGCGTCTCCGCCACGCGCTGCCGCCGCGCCGCCGCGGACAGCTCCGGCGCATGGATCTCCAGCGGCGCGCCGACGATGTCCTCCACGGTCATCTTCGGGTTGAGCGAGGCGTAGGGGTCCTGGAAGACGAGCTGCATCTTCTGGCGGAAGGGCCGCAGCGCATCGCGCGAGAGGCTGGTGATGTCGTCGCCGGCGAAGCGGATCTGGCCGGCGGTCGGCCGGGCCAGCCGCAGCACGGTGCGGCCCACCGTGCTCTTGCCGGAGCCGGATTCGCCCACCAGGCTCAGCACCTCGCCGTGCCGGATGTCGAAGGAGACGCCATCGACGGCCTTCACCACCGCCCGCTTGCGGAACAGGCCCGGCCGTGGCCCGTCGAACCATTTGCGCAGGTCGCGCACTTCCAGCAGGGGGGCGGCCATGTCGGGGGTCATGCCGCCTCCCCCGTCAGGGCGGACCAGCGCACGCAGCGCACCTGGTGGCCGGGCAGCGCCTCCTGCAGGGGCGGTATGGCGGTGTCGCAGCTTCCCGGCAGGAAGGCGCCGCAGCGGGGGCCGAAGCTGCATCCCGGCGGCGGCTCCAGCGGGTCCGGCACGGTGCCGGGGATGGCAGCCAGCTTCTCCCGCCCCAGCCCCGCGAAGTCGAGCCGCGGCACGGAGCGCAGCAGGCCGCGCGTGTAGGGCATCAGCGGCGCCCGGAAGAGCGGGCGCACCGCCGCCTGCTCCACCACGCGGCCGGTGTACATCACCATCACCCGGTCGGCGATCTCGGCGACGACGCCGAGATTGTGGGTGATGAAGATGACGGCCATCCGCGTGCGTTCCTGCAGGCGGCGCAGCAGGTCGAGGATCTGCGCCTGGATGGTGACGTCGAGCGCCGTGGTCGGCTCGTCGGCGATCAGCAGGCGCGGCTCGCAGGCCAGCGCCATGGCGATCATGACGCGCTGGCGCATGCCGCCCGACATCTCGTGCGGGAAGGCGCCGAGCCGCCGGCGCGCATCGGGGATGCCGACCAGGTCCAGCAGGTCGGCCGCCTTGTCGAGCGCGGCGCGGCGGCTGAGCCCCTCGTGGAAGCGGATGGATTCCGCGATCTGGTCGCCAACGCGGTGCACCGGGTTCAGCGAGGTCATCGGCTCCTGGAAGATCATCGCCGCGTCGCGCCCGCGCACGCCGCGCATCTCCGCCTCGGGCAGGGCGACGAGGTCGCGCATCGTGCCGTCCCGGCCGCGCAGCAGCACCTGGCCGCTGATCGAGCAGAAGGGGGGCTTCGGCGTGAGGCGCAGGATGCCGAGGCTGGTGACGCTCTTGCCCGAGCCGGATTCGCCCACCAGCGCCAGCGTCTCGCCGCGCCGGACGCGGAAGGAGACGTCGCGCACCGCCGGGATCTCGCCGGCCGGGGTGTGGAAGGAGATGTTGAGGCCGCGCACCTCGAGGACGTCGTCCTCGTCGGCGGCCGGGCGGGCGGGGGCCTGTGTCATGGTGGCCGTCTCCATCACCGGCCATCCATGCGCGGGTCGAGCGCGTCCCGCAGCCCGTCGCCGATGAAGTTGAAGCTGGTGACCGCGAGGGTGATGGCGGCGCCCGGCAGGATGGCGAGCCAGGGCGCGCTGGTGAGGTAGCTCTGCGCGCTGTCGAGCATGTTGCCCCAGCTCGGCGTCGGCGGCTGGATGCCGTAGCCGAGGAAGCTGATGTAGGATTCGGCGAGGATGGCGTGCGCCACGTTCAGCGTGGCGGCGACGACGATGGGCGCGATGGCATTGGGCAGCAGCTCGCGGAACATCACGCGCCGGTCGCTGGCGCCCAGCGCCTCGGCGGCCACGGCGAAGTCGCGCGCCCGCAGCGCGCGGATCTGCGCCTCGACGATGCGCGCCACCTCCATCCAGGAGGTGACGGCGATGAGGATGATGATGGAGCTGACCGAGGCGTTGATCAGCGCCGAAATGGCCAGCAGCAGGAAGATGCTGGGGAAGCACAGCATGGCGTCGACGAAGCGCATCAGCACCGTGCCCAGCACGCCGCCGTAATAGCCCGACACGATGCCCACGGTGATGCCGATGACCATGCTGATGGCCATGGCCGAGAAGCCCACCAGCAGCGAGATGCGCCCCGCCATCAGCAGCCGTGCCAGCATGTCGCGCCCCAGCGCGTCGGTGCCCAGCACATGCACACCGGAGAAGGGTGGGGCGAAGCGCTGCATGATGTCGATATAGGTATCGGTGAAGGGCAGCAGGTAGGGGCCGATGGCGCAGGCCAGGGTGAGGAAGAGGATGATGCCGGCGCCGAACACCGCCAGCTTGTGGCGGGCGAAGCGGCGCAGCGCGCCGCCACGGCGGCGGGCGGGCCGGGGCGGGGCGGCGGGCGCCACCACGCTGCTCGATGCGCTCATGTGGGGTTCGCTCCGAGGCGGGGGTCCGCGACATGGTAGAGGAGGTCGGCCAGCAGGCTGCCCAGCAGCACCAGCACGGCGGTGAACATCAGGATGCCCATCACCACCGGGTAGTCGCGGTAGTTGATGGAATCGAGGAACAGCCGGCCCATCCCTGGCCAGGTGAACACCGTCTCCGTCACCAGCGCGCCGCTGAGCAGCGTCGGCAGGTGGAGGCCGGTGATGGTGATCATCGGCAGCAGCGCGTTGCGCACGGCGTGGTGGATCAGGATGCGCCGCTCCGGAATGCCCTTGGAGCGCGCGGTGCGGATGTAGTCCTGGTGGATCACGTCGAGCATCGAGGAGCGCATGTAGCGGCTCCACACCGCCGTGCTCACCAGGGCCAGCACCATGCAGGGGCCGATCAGGTGGTGGATGCGGTTGGCGAGCGACTCATCGCCGATCGTGTAGCGGTTGCCCGAGGGCAGCCATTCGAGGCCGACGGAGAAAACGTAGATCACCACCAGGCCGAACCAGAAGGTCGGGATGGACAGGGCGATCATGGCGCCGATGGTCGCCAGCCCGTCGAACAGCGAGTAGCGGCGGATGGCGCCGAGGATGCCGACCCAGGCGCCGATCGCCATGGCCAGCAGGGTCGAGGTCAGCATCAGCTCCAGCGTCGCGCCCAGATGCGAGCCGATGACGGAGAGCACCGGCTGCTGGTCGCGGTAGGAAACGCCCCAATCCCCCTGCAGCATGCGCCACAGCCAGTCGAGATACTGGATCGGCAGCGGCCGGTTCAGGCCGAGCTGCTCCGCGACGCGGTCGAGATCCTCCTGCGTCATGTCGCCGCCGGCGGCGAATTGCGAGAGCGGGCCGCCGGGCGCCAGATGCAGGATGGCGAAGCCGATCATCGAGACAAGCAGCAAAAGGCCGGCACCCTGTAGCAGGCGGCGTATCACGTAGCTGCTCATCGTCCGGGCATTCCACTATCCAGGGTTGGCCACGCGGCATGGCAGGCCGCATCGCGGTTCGCGCGGTGTCGCAACAAGGCGGAGACGCTGCTCAAGCCCATTTCCTTCGGCATGGCGTTGCGCCGCGTGACACAGGCCTCCCCCGCCTTCCGCCCCTCCGCGCGCATCCGGCGCAGATCGGCCCGAAAGACGGAATGGATCGTTTCATTATATTGAAACACCGGTCAAGCCGTGTTCTGCATCCCTGGCGCGGCAAAATGGCGGAAGCGCCCGATTCGCGACTCTCCCGCCGCGCAGAGGAAAGGATCGCACGGGATGACAGTGGCGGAGACAGCAGCGCCGGCCGCGGATGGCGCGGTGCGCATCGGCATCCGGCTGCGCGCGCTGCGTGCCGAGCAGGGGCTGACCATCCCCGCCCTGGCGGCGAAGGCCAGCCTCTCCGCCGGGCTGATCAGCCAGATCGAGCGCGGCCAGTCCAATCCCTCGATCAAGACGATCCAGCGCCTGACCTCGGCGCTCGGGGTCAATCTCTGGGCCTTCCTCGGCGCGGCGGAAGCCGAGCCCGGCGGCGAGCCCGGCCCGGAGGCGGCGGAGACGCCTCCCTTCGTGCAGCGCCGCGCGCAGCGCCCGCGGGTGCTGGTCGGGCCGTCGCGGATGGTGAAGGAGCTTCTCTCGCCACGCGGCGAGCGCGGGCTGCGCTTCCTGATGGTGACGCTGCCGCCCGGCGCCGCCGCCGAGGAGATGCTGACCGGGCCGGGCGAGAAGGGAGGCTATGTCGTCTCCGGCCGCGTCGTGCTGACGGTGGACGGGCAGCAGGCGGAGCTGGCCGAGGGCGACAGCTTCCAGTTCGACAGCCGCCAGCCGCACGGCCTCGCCAACCGCTCCGGCCGCGAGGCCACGATCCTCTGGATCATGAGCCTCCTGCAGCCCGACCCCTGAGCGGGCGCCTCATTCCGTCCGGTTGAGGAAGCCTTCCAGGTCGTGGTGCTGCTTCACGAAGACCGGCTTCATCACGACATAGGAGAAGTACTTCTCCACGCCGATGTTCATCGCCAGCATCCGCTCCATCGTCTCCTGGTAGTGCTGGATGGAGAAGGCGACGAACTTGATCAGGTAGTCGTAGCCGCCGCTGACGAGGTAGCACTCCGTCACCTCGCTCATCTGCCGCACGCGGGATTCGAAGCGGGAGAAATCCTGGCTGCGGTGGTCGGCCAGGGTGATCTGCGTGTAGATGATGACGGTGCTGCCGAGCTTCTGCAGCTGCACCTGCGCGCTGTAGCCGGTGATGTAGCCCGCCTTCTCCAGCCGCTTGACGCGCGCCAGGCAGGGGCTGGCGGAAAGCCCTACCGCCTCGGCCAGCTCGACATTGGTGGCGCGGCCGTTCTTCTGCAGATGCGAGAGGATGCGGATGTCGATGCGGTCCAGCTTGGGGGCGCCAGGCACCATGCGGCGTGTTTCCGGTTGTCGGGGAGACCCTCCGGGGGCCAGGCCCGACTCTAGCGAGGCGGCGGCGCGGCTGACAAGGCCGCGGCCTCAGCCGAGGCTCTGGCTGGCCAGCGCGTAGCAGCGCGGCGCATCCGCCGCCGGGCGCGGCACATCGCCCAGCGCCATGCCGGTGACGATGCCGGCATCGTCGAGGCCGAGCGCCTCCAGCCAGGCCGGCAGACCGCTCTCCGCCGGCACGTCCAGGCGCACGAACTGCCCCTGCTGCACCCCGAGCCAGTGGCCGATCAGCGCCTTCGCCGTCGCCTCGTCCGGCGCAACCACGGGGCCGATCACCTGGCCCTGGCCGAAGCGGCGCAGCAGCGCGAAGCCCGCCACCTCCCCTGCGCGGTCCAGCGCCACGCCCTTGGCGCCGTCCAGCAGCGCCCCGACCAGCGCGGGACGGGGGAGCCCTGTCGCCGCCGCATCGAGCGCCGCCAGCGCCGGGTGGTCCCGCCGGCCGATGGGCCGCAGCCGGTGGCCTGGCGGCAGCGGCACGAGGCCGATGGAGAAGGAGGCGCCCTGGTACTGCCGCACCACGCCGGTGGGCGCGAAGCCCAGCGCGGTGTAGAGCGGCAGCCCCGCCGGCGTGGCGTTGAGCAGGATGCCGGGCCGCTCCAGCCGCGCCACCAGCGCCTGCATCAGCAGCCGGGCCAGCGCCGCGTCGTAGCCGGGCGGTTCGGCCAGTACCATGCCGATGCGCGCGAAGCCGGCGCCAAGGCTCCAGCCCATGGCGGTGCCGACCAGCCGCCCGCCGCGCTCGGCCGCCAGACCCTCGCCGAGGCGGCGCAAAAAGGCCCAGTCCTCCAGGCGGTGCGGCCAGCGCATCCGCGCGCTCAGCCGCTGCGCGGCGGGCAGGTCCTCCGGCGCCAGGGGGCGCAGCGTGGCGGCCGGCGTCCCGCTCCGGGCTGTTGTCGTCATGCCTCGCGCCTCCTGCCGTGATCCTGCCAGCATAGCCGCCCGTGGCTGCCGCGCACCCCCTGCCGGGCGTCCGGCGCCGCCCGCCGCCTTCAGCCCAGCGACTGGCTGACCAGCCCATAAACACCAAGCTCCGGCGAGCGTGCCGGCGGCGCGCCGCGCATCATGCCAATGACGCCGCTCACCTCGGGCAGGCCCTGTGCCGCCAGCCAGGCGCCGAGGCCGCTTTCCGGGGGCACGTCAAGCCGCAGGAATCGCCCCGTGCGCGCCGCCAGCCAGTGGCCGATCAGCGCCCGCGCCGCCGCCACGCCGGGCGCCACCACCGGCCCCACCACCTCGCCCCGGCCGAAGGGGCGGATCAGCGCGAAGCCCGCCGCCCGCCCGGCCCGCTCCAGCACCACCCCCTCGGCCAGCGGCAGCACGGCGTGCAGCAGGGCGGCGCGCGCCATGCCGGTGGCCTCGGCGTCGAGCGCCAGCAGGTCCGGCACGTCCTCCGGGCGCAGCGGCCGCAGGCGGAAGCCGGGCGGCGGCGCTTCCCCGCCCGCGGCCACGACCAGGCCATTGTGCTGGCGGATCTCCCCCACCGGCCGGAAGCCCAGGCTGCGATAGAGCGGCAGGCCGGGCTCGGTGGCATGCAGCAGCACCCGGCAGCCCTCGCCCAGGCGGTCCAGCACGCCCTGCGTCAGCCGGCGGCCGATGCCCCGGCCCTGCAGGGCATCGTCCACGATCACCAGGCCGAGCGTGGCGAAATCCGCGCCATGCCGCCAGCCGAAGGCGGTGCCGGCCAGCCGGCCCTCCACCTCGGCCGCCAGCGCCTCGCCCAGGGCCAGGGCGAAGGCCCAGTCCTCCACCCGGTGCGGCCAGCGCAGCGCGGCGGTGAGGGCCTGCGCCGCCGGCAGGTCGTCGGGCGTCAGCGGGCGCAGCGAGAAGGCGGCCATGCAGGGGTGTCCTCGTCCATCCATCCGGGGGATGGCGCCGATCCTGGCCCACGCCGCGCGGCAGGAGCTTCCGTTCTGCGCGGCAAATCGGCAGCTTCCACCGCTAGCCCAGCCGCTCCACCGCGGTCAGCAGGCAGCCGGGGCGGGCGGTGTGGATGTTGACGAAGCGGGTGCGCGGGTCCTCCAGGGCGCGCGCCAGCGGCGCGGCCACCGCCGCGCCCTCGCAGACATGGCCGAGATCGTAGAGGCACAGCTCCGCCGCGTCATAGGCGCGGATCGAGACCAGCCCGTTGGCCAGCACGATGGGAGCGATCTCGTCCTCCGCCGCGTAGCGCGGGCATTCCTCCGCGTGCAGGAAAATGGGGCTCGGCGTCCAGTAGGTGCCGAGCGGGTGCGGCAGGTCGTAGCTGCCGAGCAGCATCGTCTCGCCGGGCAGGCCGAGGCGCAGGCAGTGGCGGCAGGGAAAGCCGGGGCCGTCCACCGCCCGGCGGTGCAGCGTCAGGCCACGGTCGTCGCGGCCGGTCTGGCGGAAGCGGCGCGCCGTCCCGGTCGGCATCGGCACGCAGCGGAAGCGGGGCATGGGGTCTCTCCCGGAGGTCTGGAGCCGGGAGGATGGCGCCCGGGCGGGGCCCCCGGCCATCCGGCCATTGCGCCAGCATGCGGCCGGAACTCTCGCGCGGCGCGCTGGTTAGCCACGCAGCCCCTATGCGAGGAAGACCGACATGACCATCGAGAACCCCCTGCCGAAGCAGCAGCAGGAGATGCCCGGCAGCACCGAGGCGATGCGTCCGCGCCCGGACCATGGCGAGGAAAGCTACAAGGGCAGCGGCAAGCTGCAGGGCCGCGCGGCGCTCATCACCGGCGCGGATTCCGGCATCGGCCGCGCTGTCGCCATCGCCTATGCGCGCGAGGGGGCGGACGTGCTGATCTCCTACTACAACGAGGAGGAGGATGCGCGCGAGACCGCCCGCTGGGTGGAGCAGGCGGGGCGCAAGGCCGTGCTGGTGGCGGGCGACATCAAGCAGGAGGCGCATTGCCAGGCGCTGGTGCAGCGCGCGGTCCAGGAATTTGGCCGGCTCGACATCCTGGTGAACAACGCCGCGCACCAGGCGACCTTCTCCGGCATCGAGGACATCAGCGCGGAGGAGTGGGACGTCACCTTCCGCACCAACATCTACAGCCAGTTCTACCTGTGCAAGGCGGCGATGCCGCACCTGAAGCCGGGCGCCGCCATCATCAACACCAGCTCGATCAACGCCAAGACCCCCTCGCCCAGCCTGCTGGCCTATGCGACGACGAAGGGCGCCATCGCCAACTTCACGGCCGGGCTGGCGCAGCTGGTGGCGGAGAAGGGCGTCCGCGTGAACGCCGTGGCGCCCGGCCCGATCTGGACGCCGCTGATCCCCTCGACGATGGATGACGAGACGGTGCAGAGCTTCGGCGAGAACACGCCGATGGGCCGCCCCGGCCAGCCGGCGGAACTGGCCGGCGCCTATGTGCTGCTGGCCTCCGACGAGGGCAGCTACATGAGCGGCGCACTGATCCCGGTGACCGGCGGGCGCCCGATGCTCTGAGGCCCGGCGGGGGAGGCTATCCCCCGCCCTTCCCTGCCTCAGACCGGCAGGTTCTTCACCGCGGCAAGGGCCGCGATGACACCACGCAGCTCCGCCAACCCGCGCATCCGGCCGATCGCCGGGTAGCCCGGGAAGGTCGGCTTGCCGACATCATCCAGCAGTTCGTGCCCGTGGTCCGGGCGGAAGGGGATGCGCCAGTCGGCGATGCCCGCTTCCTGACGTCGCTTCTGCTCGGTGAGCAGCGCCTCGACCACGGCCACCATGTCCACGTCGCCGCCGAGATGGTCGGCCTCCATGAAGGAGCCATCCGGCTCCTTGGCGACGTTGCGCAGATGCGCGAAGCGGATGCGGTCCGCGAAGCGGCGGGCGATGGCCGGCACGTCGTTGCCCGGCCCCGCGCCAAGCGAGCCGCTGCACAGGGTCAGCCCGTTGGCCGGGCTGTCCACCATGGCCAGAAGGTCGGCGATGTCCTGCTCGTTGGAGACGATGCGCGGCAGGCCAAAGAGCGGGCGCGGCGGATCATCGGGATGCATGCAGAGGCTGATGCCGACCTCCTCCGCCGTGGGGATCACCTCCTCCAGGAAGCGCTTCAGGTTGGCCTGCAGGTCGGCCCGCGTCATCTGGCCGTACTCGGCCAGGATGCGGCGCAGGCCGGGGATGTCGTAGCGGTCGAAGGCACCGGGCAGGCCAGCCATGATGGAGGCGAGCAGTGTGTCCTTCTGCGCCTGCGTGGCGGTGTCCACCCACTGCTTGGCGCGGGCCAGCAGCTCGGGCGCCACGCCCTCCGCCGCGCCGGGGCGCTCCAGCATGAACACGTCGAAGGCCACATACTGGTGCGCGTTGAAGCGCAGCGCCGTGCCGCCGCCGGGCAGCGGATGCGCCAGCTCGGTGCGCGTCCAGTCCAGCACCGGCATGAAGTTGTAGCAGATGACCTTGACGCCGCAGGCGGCGAGGTTGCGCATCGAGGCGCGGTAGTTCTCGAAGAGCGCCGCGCAGTCGGCATCGCCGCGGCGGATCTTCTCATGCACCGGCAGGCTCTCGACCACGCTCCAGGAGAGGCCGAGCGAGGCATCCTCCGCCAGGATCGCCTTGCGCTTCTCGATCTCCTCCACCGACCAGACCACGCCATAGGGGATGTGGTGCAGCGAGGTGACGATGCCGCGCGCGCCGGTCTGCCGGATGTGGTTCAGCTTTACCGCGTCGTCGGGGCCGAACCAGCGCCAGGTTTCTTCCATGGGGGAAATCCCTCCTTGCGGGATCGTGTCAGGCCGAGGCGGCGGCGCGGGCGCCGGCGCTCAGCAGGGTTTCATAGGCCGTGGTGACGGCGCTGACGAAGGCCGGGTCGGCCGGCAGGTCGGTACCGAAGACGGCCTCCACCGCCAGCAGCGCGGCGATGCGCGCGGCGGGCAGCGGCCCGGCGGCGTCCAGCCGCGCGCGCAGTTCTGCGGCCATCGGGTCGCGCACGTTGATCGGCGCGCCCGTCTCGTCCGTGCCGCCGGCGTAGCGCGCCCAGGCGGCGATGGCGAGCGCCAGGGCCGGGATGGGCAGCCCCGCGGCCCGCCGCTCCCGCACCGTGGAGAGCAGGCGCTGCGGCAGCTTCTGCGAGCCATCCATCGCGATCTGCCAGGTGCGGTGCCGGATGGCGGGGTTGCCGAAGCGCGCCAGCAGCGCCTCGGTGTAGGCTTCGAGATCCTGGCCGGGCGGCTGTGGCACCATGGGCCGGATCTCGGCCCAGAGCCGCCGGGCATAGGCGGCGAAGACCGGGTCCGAGACGGCGTCGACGATGGTCTCGTGCCCGGCGAGGTAGCCGAGATAGGCCAGCGCCGAATGCGCGCCGTTCAGCAGGCGCAGCTTCATGTGCTCGAAGGGCGCCACATCGGCCACGAGCTGCGCGCCCGCCATCTCCCAGGCCGGGCGCCCGGCGGGGCCGAAGCGGTCCTCGATCACCCATTGGCGGAAGGGCTCGTGCCCCACCGGCGCATGATCGGCCAGGCCCGTGGCGGCCTCGGCGGCGGCGAGGTCGGCCTCCGCGAGGGCGGGCACGATGCGGTCCACCATGGTGGCGGGGAAGCGCACCTCGGCGGCGATCCATTCGGCGAAGGCCGGGTCGAGCCGCGCGGCGAAGTCCCGCACCAGCCCGGCGACGAGGGCACCGTTGTGCGGCAGGTTATCGCAGCACAGCACGGTGAAGGGCGCCTGCCCCGCATCCCGGCGGCGGCGCAGCGCGGCGGCGAGGAAGCCCACCGCGCTGCGCGGCGCTTCAGGGTTCTCCAGGTCGTGCGCGATGTCGGGGTGGGCGAGGTTCAGCCGGCCCGTGGCGGGGTCATGGCAGTAGCCCTTCTCCGTCACGGTCAGGCTGACGATGCGCGTCTCCGGGTCGGCCAGGCGCGCCACCACGGCGGCGGGGTCCTCGGGCGCCACCATCACGCCCAGCAGGCAGCCGACGATGCGCGCCTGCTCGCCGTCCGGCCCGCGTTCCAGCGTGGTGTAGAGGCCGCCCTGCGGCGCCAGCCGGTCCCGCTGGTCCGGCCGCTGGAGGGAGACGCCGAGGATGCCCCAGTCGCCGCCGGCCTGGTTCAGCACATCCTCGGTGTAGTGGGCGCCATGGGCGCGGAAGAAGGCGCCGAGGCCGAGATGCACGATGGCGGGGCGCAGCGCCGCGCGGTCGTAGCGCGGCAGCAGCACGGCGCCGCCCGGCGCGAGGCGGCCGAGGGTCGCGGGGGAGAGGCGGGGCGCGGCTTCGGTCATCGGGGCACCGGAGGGAAGGAGGTGGGACGGCGGCCCCGGCGGGACCGCCGCGCGGCTCACTTGAAGTAGAGGCTCGGCAGCCAGAGCGAGATGCCGGGGATGAAGCTGACCAGCATCAGCACGATGATGTTGCAGATCAGGAAGGGGATGATGGCCCGGCTGACCGCGCCCAGCGATACCTTGGCGATGTTGGCGGCGACGAAGAGGCAGACCCCCACCGGCGGCGTCGTCAGCCCGATCATCAGGTTCAGCACGACGACGATGGCGAAGTGGATCGGGTCGATGCCGACCGCCGTGGCCACCGCCAGCAGCGGCGGGAAGAGGATGATCAGCGCCGCGATCGTCTCCATGAAGGTGCCGACGATCAGCAGCAGCACGTTCACCATCAGCAGGATGAGGTACTTGTTGTCGGTGACCGAGAGCATGGCCTCGGCGATGCGCTGCGGAATCTGCTCGCTGGTCAGGATCCAGCCGAACACGTTGGCGAAGCCCACCAGCAGGATCAGCGCGCCGGAGCCGATGGCGCTCTCCAGCAGGATGCCGGGGATGTCGCGCAGGGTGAAGCCCTTGTAGATGAACAGCCCGACGACGAAGGCATAGAGCGCCGCGACCACCGAGGCCTCGGTCGGCGTGAACAGGCCGCCCACGATGCCGTAGAGGATGACGGCCGTCATCAGCAGCGCCCAGAAGGCGCCGCGGCTGGAGCGCAGGATCTCGCCGAAGCCGGCCCACTGCCCCTTCGGGTAGCCGCGCCGGCGCGAGAGGATATACACCGTGATCATCATGCCGAGGCCGAGCAGCAGCCCGGGGATGGCGCCGGCCAGGAACATCTTGCCGACCGAGAGGCCGGAGAGGGTGCCGACGATGATCATCGGCACGCTGGGCGGGATGATCGGGCCGACGGTGGAGGCGGCGGCGGTGACGGCGGCGGCGAAGGGCGCATCGTAGCCCGAGCGGCGCATGGCCGGGATCATGACCGAGCCGATCGAGGCCGTCTCGGCGACCGCGGTGCCGGAGATGCCGGCGAAGATCATCGAGCCCGTGACGTTGGCGAGGCCGAGGCCGCCGCGGATGTGGCCGACCAGCGAATTGCCGAAGCGCACGATCTGGTCGGTGATGCCGCCGCCATTCATCAGGTTGCCGGCCAGCACGAAGCCGGGGATGCAGAGCAGCACGAAGCTGTCCATGCCCGCATAGGTGAACTGCGCCACCACCGAGAGGTCGATGTCCGCGCCGATCAGGTAGACGGCGCCGGCGAGGCCCAGGGCGATGCCGACCGGCGCGCCCAGCACCAGGCAGAGGGCGAAGGTGGCGAAGAGCAGCGTGACGAGCATCAGGTGAGCTCCCCGTGCGAGGCGGGCGGGGTCTCGGCATGGCCGAGCAGCCGGAAGGCGGAGAAGAGGGCCAGCGACACCGGGATCAGCAGCATCACCGCGTAGATCACGATCATCGGCATGTCGATGGAGCGGGCGCGCTCGCCCATGCTGAAGGTCACGTAATCCCAGGCGCCGGGGATGATGAGCAGGCTGAAGGCCAGCACGATCGCGTCCACCAGCCGCTCGATGGCGCGGCGCAGGCCGGCCGGTAGCGGCGCCACGAAGAGGTCGACATTGACCATCTCGCCGCGCAGCAGCGCCAGGCCGCAGGAGAAGCCGACCAGATAGACCAGGGCGAAGCGCGCCACCTCCTCCGTCCAGGAGAAGGAGGGGAAGCCGGGGATGCGGCCGAGCACCTGGATGGTGACGACGCCGATCAGCACGGCGAAGGCGAGCAGCGTGCCGGCGCGGCACACCGAGCGGATGGCCGCCAGCACGGCGGCGAGGACGAGGCGCATGGAGTTTCCTTCCGCGCGGGAGGCGACGGGGGCCGGCCCCCGTCGCCCCGGCCGGGGCTCAGGCGGCGATGATCTGCTCGTAGAGCGGGCGGATCTCGGCGTTCAGCGCGCCGGCCACCGCCTCCTTGCCCTTGCTGGCGAAGGCCGCCTTGTCGACGTCGACGAACTTCATGCCCTTGGCGGTCAGCTCGGCGGCGAGGTTCTTCTCGTCTTCCAGGAACAGGGCGCGCTCATATTCCTGCGCGGCCTTGGCCGCCTCGGCGATGGCCGCCTGCTGCTCGGCCGGCAGGCGGCCCAGCTTGCGCGTGCCGCCGACGATGTAGATCCAGCTCAACACATGCTCGGTGCGGTTGATGGTGCTCTGCACCTCGCTGAAGCTGGCCGACTTGATCAGCGCCAGCGGGTTCTCCTGCGCGTCGATGGTGTGGTTCTGCAGCGAGGTGAACACCTCGGAGAAGGCCATCGGCGTCGGCTTGGCGCCCAGCGCCTCCCAGAACTTAACGAAGAGCGGCACGTTCGGCACGCGCAGCTTCAGCCCGTTCAGCTCCTCGGGTCGGGTGATCGGCCGGTTGGAGGTGAGGTAGCGCGGGCCGCGGGCGAAATAGGCCAGCGTCTTCAGCTGCGTCTTGGCCGCGATGTCCTCGGCGATCTTGGCGCCGATCGGGCCGCTGACGACGCGGTCCATGTGCGCGAGGTCGCGCACCGCGTAGGGCACGGCCAGCAGCGCGGCGGAGGGCGCCCAGTTCTGCAGCGACTCACCGGTGATGGTGAAGTCCACCGTGCCGAGCTGGATGCCCTTGATGAGGTCCGTCTCCTTGCCGAGCTGCTCGTTCGGGAAGACGCGGATCTCGATGGCGCCCTTGGTGCGGCGCGCCACCTCCTCGGCGAACTTCAGGCTGGCCTTGTGCCAGGTGTTGTCCTCGTTGCCGAGATGGCCGAGCTTCAGCGTCGTCGCCGCATGGGCCTTGTGGGCGGGGGCGACGCCCGCGGCGAGGATGCCGGCGAGGCCGCCCAGCACGGTGCGGCGGCGGGGGGCGAGGGTGATGGCCATTCTTGCTTTCCTCCGAAGGGCGGATGTCAGGCGTCGAAGGCGAGCTGCACCTTCACGGTGCTGCCCGGGTCCTTCTCGATGAGCTCGAAGGCGGCGGGCGCGTCGGCCGCCGCGAAGGTCTGGGTGATCATGGCGGCGGGGCGCAGGCGGCCCTCGGCCAGCCATTGCACCACCTGCGGCAGCAGCCGCCGGTTCAGGCGGGAGCCGACCAGGGTCAGCTCCTTCTTGACGATCTCCTGCTGGCTCACATTGCAGGGCGCGGGCGAGAAGCCGAGGATGCCGATGCGCGCGGCGGGACTGGCCACGCGGCAGGCCTCCTCCAGCAACGCCGGCACGCCGGCGCCGTCGATCACCAGCGAGGGGCCGAGCCCGTCATGCTCGCCGGCCACCGCCTCGGGCACAGAGTGCGTGCCGGAGTTCACCACCACATCGGCGCCGAAGCTCCGCGCCCGCTCCAGCCGCGCCGCGTCGAGGTCGGTCACGATGCAGCGGGCGCCGTGCAGCTTCGCCACCTGCAGCACCGTCAGCCCCACCGTGCCGGCGCCGTAGATCAGCACGGAATCCCCCGCGTCGATGCCGGTGCGCGTCAGCACGTTGGCGGCGATGGAGAAGGGCTCGGCCAGGGCGGCCAGCTCGATCGGCAGCCCGTCCGGCACCTTCACGGCGTTGGCGGCGGGCACCGTCACGCGGTCGCGGAAGCCGCCGTCGCGATGGACGCCCAGCACCTCCAGCCTGCCGCACACATTGGAGCGGCCGATGCGGCAGGCGTAGCAATGGCCGCAGGAAACCACCGGGTCCACCACGACGCGGTCGCCGGGCGCCAGGCCCTCGACGCCCTCGCCCACCGCCTCCACCTGCCCCGCGAATTCATGGCCGATGATGCGCGGATACTTCGCGAAGGGGTTGCTGCCGTGGAAGATGTGCAGGTCCGAGCCGCAGATGCCGGCGCGCTGCACGCGGATCTGCACCTCCCCCGCCTGCGGGGGCAGGGGAGCGTTGTCGAAGAGTTCCAGCACATGCGGCCTGGTGACCGAGATGGCGACCATGGGGATTCGTCCTGGCTGCGCCGCTGTCAGCGGCTGGGCGCGAAGAAATGGGGCTTGCTGGCCATCAGGCGCTCGATGGCGGTGAAGACGGTGCGCAGGTGCTCGCGCATGATCGCCTCGGCGCCGTCGGCGTCGCGGGCGATGACGCGCTCCACGATCCGCTCATGCTCGGCGAAGATCTTGCCGAGCCAGTCGCGGCTTTCGAAGGAGAGGTAGCGGACGCGGTCGAGCTGCGTCTTGACGTCCTGGATGACGCTCCAGATGGCGGCGCGGCCGGCCATCCGGATCAGCTCGACATGCAGCGCCTCGTCGGCGGGGAAGAAGGCGATGTAGTCGCCCGCCAGCACGGCCGGGCGCTGCCGCTCCAGATGCGCGCGAAGGGCCGCGTCATCCTCGGGCCGGGCACGCTCCACCGCCATGCGCACGGTGCGGCATTCCAGCGTCTCGCGCACGAACTGGCTGTCATGCACCGCGGTCAGGCTGATGGCGGCGACATAGGTGCCGACCTGCGGCCGGACTTCCAGCAGCCCCTCATCCGCCAGGCGGCGGAACACCTCGCGCACCGGGGTGCGGCTGACGCCCATCTGCCCGGCATAGGAAGTCTCGGAGATGGTGGTGCCGGGTTCCAGCGCGCCGGTGAGGATGCGCTGGCGCAGCGCCGCGTACAGCTCGCGGGCGATCGGCGCACGGTGCTCCAGCACCAGACCCGTCATGGTCCGTTCCCTCACTCCTAAACTTGTATACTAGTATTCTTGTATCCAAGTTGCGTCAAGCGCTCCTCCCCTCGTCCTGTCTTGACCGTCGCCGTCATCCCGCCGCATGGCCAGGAGACCGGCACGCGGAGCGGGAGGGCAGGATGGGCATGGCGTCTGGGCAGGCGGGCGAGCCTCTCCGCTTCCAGGCGGCGGATGGCATGATGCTGGGCGGCCATCTCTGGTCGGCCAGGCAGCCGGTTCCGGACCGCTCCGTGGTGGTGGTCAGCCCCGCCACCTCGGTACGCAGCCGCTACTATGGCCGCTTCGCCGCCCATCTCGCCGGGGCCGGCTTCGATGTCGTCACCTTCGACTACCGTGGCATCGGCGAATCCCGCCCCGCCCGGCTGCGCGGCTTCCGCGCGGACTGGCGGGACTGGGGCGAGCTAGACCTGGAGGCCGCGCTGCGCCTGGCCATGGTGCGCTTCCCTGGGCGGCCGGTGGATGTGGTGGCGCATTCCATCGGCGGCTTCGCGGTGGGGTTGGCACCCTCGGCGCGGCAGGTGCGGCGCATCGTCACCGTCGGCGCGCAGTATGCCCATTGGCGGGACTACGCCCCCGCCGCCCGCCTGCCCATGCTGCTGCGCTGGCATGTGGCGATGCCGGCGCTGGCCCGGCTGCTCGGCTACCTCCCCGCCCGCCGCCTGGGCTGGATGGAGGACACCCCCGCCGGCGTGGCGCGGGACTGGAGCCGGATGGCCGCCCGCTTCGAGCACACGCTGCGGGACGGCGCCGCCCTGCCCGCCCGCTTCGCCGCCATCGGCGCGCCGATCCTGGCAATCGGGCTGGAGGACGACCCGTTCGGCACCATCCCCGCCATCGAGCGGCTGCTGGCCTACTACCGCGCCAGCGCGCGGACGCATCTGCGGCTGGCACCCAAGGATGCCGGGGTGGCCGCCATCGGCCACTTCGCCTTCTTCCACGAGCGCTTCCGGGAAACGCTGTGGCCGCTGGCCCGCCACTGGCTGGAGACGGGCGCCCTGCCCGCCGGCGCCCCCGGGCGGATCGTCCCGGGCGGGGCCGCCCGCCCGGGTTGAGGCTCAGCCCGGCGGGGCGGCGCCACGGGCCGGCAGCGGCGCCGCGGCGCGGCTGATCGTCCAGGCCAGGGCCAGCACCGCCAGCACCACGGCCAGCCGCCCCGGTGCCGGCAGCACGTGGACGAAGGCGGCGACCATCCCCGACGCCCCCAGCAGCAGGCGCAGCGGCAGGGCCAGAGGCCCGGCGAGGAAGCCGGCATAGGCCGCCGTCAGCGCCGTCAGCGCTGCCATCTGCACCCCGAAGGCGAGCAGGATGTCGGGCAGGCTGCCCTGCATCATGATGCCGGGGTCGTAGACGAAGGCGAAGCCCACGGTGAAGCCGGCGATGCCGAAGCGCGTGGCGTGCAGGCTGGTCAGCGTCGGCGGCGCCTTGGCCACCGAGGCGGCGGCGAAGGCGGCGGCCGCCACGGGTGGCGTCGCATCCGCCAGCACCGCGAAGTAGAACAGGAACAGGTGCGCCGGCAGCATGCCGACCCCCATCTCCATCAGCTGCGGCACGCCGATGGCGGCGGCGATGATGTAGGAGGGGGTGGTGGGCAGCCCCATGCCCAGCACCAGCACGGTGAGCGCCAGCAGCACCAGCAGCAGCGGCAGCGAGCCGCCGGCGATGTCCTTGATGATGCCGCCGAAGGCCACCACCATGCCGGTGGCCGTCAGCGCCGAGACGACGATGCCGGCGCCGGCGATGGCCACCGCCAGTGGCGCCATGGTCAGCCCCGCCTGCACCAGGCTGTCGAAGATGGCGCGCGGCGACATGCGGGTGCGCCTGCGCAGCATGGCCACGGCGATCATCGCCATGGTGGCGCAGAAGGCGGCGAAGTTGCCGCTCCAGCGCTCCATCATCAGCCAGACCAGCACGGCGATGGGCAGCAGCAGGTGGCAATCGGCCAGCACCTCCCGCCAGGAGGGGATGTCGGCCTCCGCCATGGCCGAGACGCCGAGGCGCCGCCCCTCGAAATGCACCGCCACGTAGATGGCGAAGTAGTAGAGCACCGCGCCCAGCGTCGCCGCGATCAGGATCTCGCCATAGGCGATGTTGGTGATCTCGGCCATGACGAAGGCGGCCGCCCCCATCACCGGCGGCATCAGCGCGCCGCCGACGCTGGCCGCGCTCTCGATGCCGCCCGCGACCGCCGCCGGATAGCCGATCCGCTTCATCAGCGGGATGGTCATGGCGCCGGTGGTGATGACGTTGGAGACGGAGGAGCCGCTCATCGTGCCGAACAGGCCGGAGGTGATGACGGCCACCTTGGCCGGCCCCGCCGTGTAGCGCCCCGCCGCCGCGGCGCCGAGATTGCTGAACAGCCGCCCCGTGCCGCTGCCCTGCATGAAGGCGCCGAAGGTGATGAACACCGCGATGGTGGTGGCGACGATGCCGGTGAGCGGGCCATAGACGCCGCCCGCCGTGGGCACCAGCCAGGAGGCTTCCAGGATCTCCTCAAGGCTGAACACGCGGGTGTTCAGCACGCCCGGCAGGTGGTTGCCGAACACCATGTAGCCGATGCTGACGAGCACCATCACCGCGAGGCCGGGCTCCACCGCGCGCCGCGTCGCCTCCAGCAGCGTGACGATGGCGAGCAGGGCGAGCACCACCATCTCCTGCCCGAAGGGATCGACATACTCCATCCGGTCGGAGACGGCGGCGGCATTCAGCCACACCCACAGGTGCGGCGCCGCCGCCAGTGCCGCCCACAGCCAGTCGGGCGCGCTCGGCCTGTCCTTCGGGCTGCTGGCGAGGGCGGGCCAGAGCAGGAAGATCGGCGGCACGAAGGCCAGCAGGTGGAAGCCGCGCATGGCGATCGGCTCGGGGAAGCCGAAGCCGCCGAAATAGAGATGGAGTGCCACCACCCCGGCCAGCCAGGCCGGGAGGATGACGCCGAGCGGGCCGCGAAGCTGGCGCACGCCTCCTTCAGCCCTGCATCACGCCGGCTTCGCGGTAGGCGCGCTCGGCGCCCGGGTGCAGCGGCACGCCGGCATACTTCCAGGCCACGGCGGGGTCGTAGGCGCCCATCGAGGCATGGATCTGCGTCAGCCGCGCGCCCTTGGCCTTGATCAGGGTGCGCGTCACCGCATAGGCCACCGGCTCGGGCAGGGTGTCGTGCACCAGGATCACGCTGTCCATCGTCGTCACCGGCACGTCGGCATCCTGCAGCGCCGGGTAGGTGGCAGCGGGGATGACGCCCTGGTTGTAGGCGTAGGTGTCGATCAGGTGCTTGCGCACATCCTCGGGGAAGGCCACCAGCTTCGCCGCGCGCCGGCCCTGGCCGATCTCGGTGAGGATGGCGGCGGGCTTGGCCAGCGCCACGTAGAGGTAATCCACCTGCCCGTCGCCGAAGGCGCCGGCGATGTCGTTGTAGGAGCCGTTCAGGTAGCGGCCGCCCTCGTCGCGGATCTTCTCGGGCGAGGTGCCGCAGAACTTCAGGATGCGCTGCAGCGTCATCTCGTCGGTCGAGGAGCGCTGCGGGCAGCCGATGCGCACGCCCTTCTGCGTCAGGATCGCCTTCATGTCGGCCGGGCCGCCATCGGCGCGGCGGAGGAAGTTGTGCTCGGTGGGCGAGTAGCCGGTGCCGAGCGAGCGCAGCCGCTCATGCTTGGCCTTGTAGGGCTCCTCGCCGCGCGCGGCGGCGGCGGTGAAGGCATCGATGCCCCAGCCCATCTGGCTCTGCCCGTTGTTGACGCGCGTCGGGTTGGCCAGGCCGCCGCCGGGGACGACGCGGATCTGGATCTCGGGGTTCTCGTCGCGCACCAGGGCGGCGACGCCGGCGGCCATGGTGTACCAGCCGCCGCCCAGCGAGCCGGCCACGAATTCCAGGGTCTGCTGCGCCGCGGCGCGGCGGATGAAGGGCAGGGCGAGGGCCGAGCCGGCCAGCGCCGCGCGGCGGGAGATCCGGAAATCCATGGGAAAGCCTCCTGAGCAACTGTTTCCGCATGATGAACAGAGTTCGGAAGGCGGGGCAATCGGCGGGAGGGCAGGCGCCGGCCGGCGCGGCGCCGGAAATGCCCGGGAAAGGCGCATCGCGCGGCGCGCCTGCCGGCTTGCGCGGCGCTCAGAAGAATTCGGGGAAGCGGTCGCGGATGCGCGCGAGCTCGGCGAAGGTGTTGGAGAGGTGGTCCCGCAGCAGCCGCTCGGCCTCCGCCGGCTGGCGGCGCAGGATGGCGGCGGCCAGCTCCGCGTGCTGGCGCAGCACGGCCTCGGCCTTGCCGGGGCTCGGCAGGTGCAGGCGGCGCAGCCGGTCCAGGTGCCCGCTGCGGCTGCGGACCAGCTCGTGCAGCCCCGGCACGCCGGCGGCGGCGTAGAGCACGCCGTGGAAGGCCGCGTCGGCGGCGGTGAAGCCATCCTCGTCGGCGCTGGCGCGCATCCGTGCCAGCTCGGTCTGCAACGCCGCCTCCAGCCCCGGCGGCGGCGCCTCTGCCAGGCGCCGCACCACCGCCAGCTCCAGCGCCAGCCGCAGGAAGCCAGCCTCGCGCGCGCTGGCGAGGTCGATGCGGGCGACGCGTGTGGCCGATTGCGGCACCACCGCGATCAGCCCCTCCTCCTGCAGGCGGATCAGGGCTTCCCGCACCGGCGTCTGGCTGACGCCGAGCCGCCGGGCGATGGCGGTGCGCGAGAGAGCGGTGCCCGGCGGCAGGGCCAGCGAGATCACCGCCGCGCGCAGCGAATCATAGGCACTGTCCGCGGCGGAGCGGCGGCGGGCCATGGGCGCCAGCGTGGCGCCGGCCTCGGGCATGTCGCGGTCCGACGGGGCGGGAGAGAGGCGCATGGGGACAGGCTTAGCAAAGCGCCGGCCCCAGGGCCACGGAGCGCTTGACGACCAAAATCTAATATATCAGTTTGCATCCGGGCGCCGCCCTGTCGCGTGCGCCGCCCGCAATGCGTGCCGCCAATGGCACCACGAGGAGGAACTCCGCATGTCCCGCCTGTCCCGCCGTGGCCTGAGCCTCGCGCTGATGTCCCTGCTCGCCGCGCCGGCCGGGCTGGCCCTGGCGCCCTCCCCCGTGCAGGCCCAGCCGGCCTACCCGGCGCAGCCGATCCGCCTGATCGTGCCCTTCGCCGCCGGCACCTCCGACACCCTGGCCCGGCTGGTCGGGCAGGAGATGAGCAAGGCGCTGGGCCAGCCCATCGTGGTGGAGAACCGCCCCGGCGCCGGCGGCAACATCGGCAGCGAGGCCTGTGCCCGCGCGACGCCGGATGGCTACACCTTCTGCCTCGGCACCATCAGCAGCCACGCCATCAATCCCGGCATCTACCCGAAGATGCCCTATGACGTGCAGAAGGACTTCGCGCCGGTCACGCAGCTCGCCTCGCAGCCCAACGCGCTGGCGGTGAGCAACGACAACCCGGCCCGCACCCTGCCGGAGCTGATCGCGCAGCTGAAGGCCAAGCCCGGCGCGGCCAGCTACGCCACCTCCGGCGTCGGCACCTCGATCCACCTGGCCGGCTCGCTCTTCGCCCAGCTCACCGGCACGCAGATCGACCACATCCCCTATCGCGGCAGCGGCCAGGTGACGACGGCGCTGCTGACCGGCGAGGTGCCGATGGCGTTTGACAACCTCTCCTCCGTGCTGCCCTTCGCGCGGGAGGGCAAGCTGCGCATCCTCGGCGTCACCTCCACCGAGCCGGCCGCCGTGGCGCCGGAGATCCCGACGGTCGCCAGCGTGGTGCCGGGCTTCGAGAGCCTCTCCTGGCACGGCTTTTTCGCGCCGGCGGCGACCCCGCCCGCCATCGTCGCCCGGCTGCACAAGGAGGCCGTGGCGGCGCTGCACAGCCCCGCCGTCTCCGGCCGACTGAAGGATCTCGGCATCACCCCGGTGGGCAGCACGCCGGAGGCGTTCCGCAGCTTCGTCGCCGCCGAGACGGCGCGCTGGGCCGAGGTGGCGCGCAAGGCCAACATCCGCATCGAGTGACGCGGGCTCAGCGCCGTTTGCGGCCCCGCGCGGCCGGGGCGGCGCCCTCCTCCTCCCGCTGGTAGTCGGGCCGCAGGTCCCACACCAGCGTGGGCCAGTCCTGGCGCAGGCGCAGCAGCGCGCGCCAGGGCGACCAGTCAGCCGACCAGAACTCCACCGCCATCCGGTCCGTCCGCCTGCTGCGCCCGTCCTCCATGCCGGGCATGGCGCGAACATGCCGCAGCGCCCGCGTGGTGCCCCACTGCGCCCACAGCCAGCGCCGCGCCGCCGGGTCGTCGGGCCCCAGCGCCAGGATGGCGGCGGGCACCGGCACCAGGCGGTGCAGGTCGAAGGGGCAGCCGCGGTCCGCCGCGGCGCGGGCCAGGGCGGCCTGGTGGTTGGCCGCCGCCGCGTCCCGCAGGCGGCGGGAGAGGATGCGCGCGCCGGCCGGGCTGATCGCCGGCTCGCCCTCCAGCGGCGCCAGCAATTGCAGCCGCCAATCCTCCTCCATGCGCCCGAGATCCAGCACCCAGGGGATCAGCCCCGGCCCCGCCGCCGCGGCGCGGAACCGGGCCATGGCCTCGGCCGGGCCGCTGATGGTCAGGCGGTGACGCAGCCAGTCGGTATAGGGCGGCGCTGGCGAGGACATCGGCGCCGCATCGGGAGCGGCAGCCTTGTCCGGGTTCTGGCGGCTGTGCAAGGAGGCCTCCTCATCGGCTTGGCTGCGGCCCGCCTGCTTGGCCATGACCCGGCGCTCCTGGCAAGCCGCCGGACGAAAAGACAGGTCTTGGAAAGGTAACGCAAAGGTGTGCTACCAACCGGATCTCTCTCCCAGAGGGTTGTGGTCATGCGAAGCCCTCTGAGGCTGATTGTCGCCCCCCAGATCCAGGACCGGCGCGGGCTGCGCCGCTACGTGGCCGGGGCCACCGCCGCCGCCGTGGTCGCGGCGCTGCTGATGGATGTCGTCAACCAGCTCGTCTTCTTCATCGACTGGACCGCCGCACTGCGCTCCTGGGCGGTGACGATCCTCATCGCGCTGGTCGTCGCCGCGCCCATCCTCTCCTGGATCGGGCGGGCGCATCTGGCCCTCGCCGAATCGCGCCGGCAGTTCGAGCAGCTCAGCCGCACCGATTCGCTGACCGGCCTGCCCAACCGCCGCGCCCTGATGGAGGAGGCCGAGCGCGCCGGCACCGCCTGGATGGTGCTGGTGATCATCGACATCGACCACTTCAAGCGCGTCAACGATACGCATGGCCACCGCACGGGGGACGCCGTGCTTTGCGCCGCCGGCCGGCTGATGGGGGAGATGCTCGGCGAGTTCGGCCTGCTCGGCCGGCTGGGTGGCGAGGAATTCGCCCTCATCTCCACCACCCAGCCCTGCCGGCGGATGCTGGAGCGGCTGGAGGCGCTGCGCGACCGCTTCGCCGCCCGGCCGATGCTGGCCGAGGGCGCGGCCATGCGGATCACCATCTCGGCCGGTGCCGCCATTGGCGGCCAGCGCGGCTTCGACGCGCTGTATTCCGAGGCCGACCGCGCCCTCTATGCCGCCAAGCGGGCAGGCCGCAACCGGATCTGCCTCTCGGGCGAGCTGCAGGCCCTGCAGGCGGTGGAGGAGGGGCGCCCGGCCGCCTGAGCGGCAGCCGGCGCTCAGCGGCGCAGCGGGTCGTAGGGCGCCAGCGGGATCTCGGCGCCGCCCTGCAACAGGTGCTGCGCCAGCAGCCGCCCGGCATAGGGGCCCATGGTCAGCCCGCCGGCGCCCAGCCCGTTGCCGATCACCAGCCCCTCCACCCCCGGCACCGGGCCGAGCAGCGGCTTCAGGTCCGGCCCCATCGGCCGCATGCCGATGCGCATCTCGTGCAGCGTCGCCGTCTCCAGCCCGGGCGCCACGCCCAGCGCCTGCCGCAGCACCTGCATCACGCCGCCTGCCGTCAGCCGGTGGTCGAAGCCCGACCCCACCTCCCGCGTGGCGCCCACCACGATGCGGGAATCGTCGAAGGCCAGCAGGTAGTGGCTGCTCATGGGCAGCAGCACCGGCCAGTCCCGTGTCTGCTGGCCGGGCAGCAGCAGGTGCAGGATCTGGCCGCGCTGCGGCTGCACCGCCAGATCGATGCCGAGCGGCGCCAGCAGCGGCGGCGCCCAGGCGCCGGCCGCGAGCAGCACCGCATCGCCGCCGAACAGCCGCCCGCCCGCCCAGGCGCCACAGACCCGGCTGGCCTCGGTGGCCAGCCCCGTCACCACGTCCCGGTGCGCCACGGCGCCGTGGCGCTGCGCCTCGCGCAGCAGCGCCACCGCCAGCAGCCGCGAGCCCACCCGCGCCGCGCCGCTCAGATGCAGCGCCGGCTCCCCCGGCCGCAGCGGCGGGAACAGCGCGCGCGCCTCCTCCGGCGCCAGGCGGGAGAGGGTGCCGGCCTCCGGCGCCGCCGGCAGGCGGGCGCGGATGCGCGCCTCGGTCTCCTCCAGCCCGGCTTCCTCGCCGGCGATGCACAGCGCGCCGACGCGCCGGTAGCCGAGATCCGTCTCGCCATCCTCGGCGAGCTGCGCCACCAGCGCCGGGTAGTCGCGCGCGCCGCCGCCGGAAAGGCGGTACCAGTCGGCATCCGTGACGCGGGAGGACCAGGGGCAGACGATGCCGGCCCCGGCCGCCGTCGCGCGTCCCTCCAGCATCGGGTCGAGGATGACGACCTCCGCCCCGCCCCGGGCCAGATGATAGGCCGCGCTGGCCCCCAGGATGCCCGCGCCGACGACGATCACCCGCATTCCGCCTGCTCCCCTGCTGTCGCCCCGCATCCTGCGCCGAATGGCGCCCCGCGCAAGCCGGCGGCGGCGGATTGCCAGCCCGCCGGCAGGGCCGCAGGATGCCGCCGCATGAGCCCCCTGCCCCGCCGATGAACCCGCGCGCGCTGCGCTACTTCCTGGCGGTGGTGCGCGCCGGCTCGGTGCGTGGCGCGGCGGAGGCGCTGCACGTGGCGGCCTCGGCGGTCAGCCGTCAGGTGGCGGAGCTGGAGGCGCATTACGGCACCGCGCTGCTGGAGCGCCTGCCGCGCGGCGTGACCCCCACCGAGGCCGGCCGCATCCTGGCCGAGCATGCCGAGCGGCAGGCCGAGGAAGCCGCCTTCCTGGAGGACCGCCTGCGCCGGCTGCGCGGCGCGCCGCAGGGCACGGTGCGGCTGCGCTGCGGCGCCGGCTTCCTGCCCGACCTGCTGGAGAACGGGCTGGCCGGCTTCGCCACGGCGTATCCGGGCGTCGCCTACCGCGTGGCGCTCGGCACCACGGGCGAGATCCTGCGCGCCGTGGCCGAGGGGGAGGCGGATCTCGGCCTGGCCTACAACCCGCCGGCGCATGTGGGGGTGGTGTCGCGCCGCCTGGCGCCGCAGCCGCTGGCGGCGCTGCTGCCGCCGGGCCACGCTTTGGCCGAGGATGGCGCGCCCCGGCCGTTGCGCGCCTTCGCCACCCTGCCCGCCGCCCTGCCGCCCGAGGACCATGGCGTGCGCCGCCTGCTGGCGCGGGTGGAGGCGGATGAGGGCTTCCGCCTCTCGCCCCGGCTGGAGACGGAGGCGTTCGAGTTGCAGCGGCGCTTCGTGCGGGCGGGGCTGGGCGTCGCCTTCCTGCCCGGCTTCGCCGCGCTGGAGGAGCTGCGGGCGGGCCAGTTCGTCGCCGTGCCGCTGGCGGACCCGCTGCTGCGCCACGCCACGGCACACCTGCTGGCGCGCGCCGGCCGCCGCCTGCCGGATGCGGTGGAGCGGCTGGCAGGCTGGCTGGAAGGGCGGCTGGCGGCGCTTTCCTAGCCGGCCGCGTCCAGTTCCGCCGCGTGCGGCATGCCGGCCTGCGCGCCCGGGTGGAGGCAGGCCATGGAGGCCCCGGCGCAGGCGCGCGAGAGGGCCGGCGCCAGCGGCATCCCCTCCGCCAGCGCGGCGGCCAGGATGCCCATGAAGGTGTCGCCGGCGCCGGTGGTGTCCACCGCTTCCACGGGCAGGGCGGCGGCCCGCAGCGTCTCGCCCGCGCCAGTGAAGGCCACGGCGCCGGCCCGGCCAAGGGTGACGATGCCGGCCTCGCCGCAGCGCATGGCGAGGCGCCGCATGGCCGCTTCCGGGTCCGTCTCCGCCTCGCCCAGCAGCGCCAGCGCGGTGAGCGCCTCGTGCTCGTTCGCCACCAGCAGGTCGGTCTCCGCCAGGAGGGCGGGCAGCAGCGCCGCCTCGGCCTCGCCCGGCGCGGGGGCGAGGTTCAGCAGCACCCGGGCGCCGCGGGCGCGGGCGCGCCGGGCCACCGCCAGCGCCTCGGCCGGCGGCACCTCCATCTGCAACACCAGAACCCGCACCCCCTCCAGCAGCGCATCGGGCAGCGCCGCGCTGGAGACGGCGCGGTTGGCGCCGCTGGCCACGGTGATGGCGTTCTCCCCCGCCGCGCTGACGGTGATGAAGGCGCAGCCCGTGGGCAGGCCGACGGCGCGCACCGCCGCGATGTCCACCCCGTTCCGCGCCAGGTTGTCCAGCGCCGAGCGGCCGAAATCATCCTCGCCCACGGCGCTGGCCATCCGCACGGCGAGCGCCGTGTCTTTCCGGGCGCGCGCCGCGGCCACCGCCTGGTTGGCACCCTTGCCGCCGAAGGAGAGGTCGTAGCGCTCCGACAGCACCGTCTCCCCGGGGCGGGGAATGGCGCGCACCCGCGCCACGAGGTCGAGATTGATCGAGCCAAAGACCAGGATCATGCCATGCCGCCCCAAGGAGTGATGCTCAGGCGCCCGTGCCGCGCATATGCTCGGGCAGCTCGGCGCCGTGGTACTTCTTGTAGATGGCGTTCAGCTTGCCGTTGCGGATGTTGGTGTCGATCCAGGCATTGACCTTCTCCATCAGCGCCGTCTCGCCCTGGCGCAGGCCCATGGCGAGGTCGAAGTTGCGCAGCACGAATTTCGGCTCGAAATTCTTGGCCGGGATGCGCTGGCCGATCTGCGCCACCAGGGTGGCGGAGGTGGCCACCATCTCCGCCTGCCCGCTCACCGCCGCCGTCACCATGGTGGCGTCGTCGTCGTAGCGCACGACGCGGAAGCCGTGCTCGCGGGCGAGGCCGGTCAGCTCCGTGTCCTGCGTCGTGCCGCGGGTGACGGTGACGGCGCGGCCGCGCAGGTCGGCCAGGCCCTTCACCGGCAGGTCACGCGCGCCGCCGACCACCGATTGCAGCGCCGCGTAGGGCTTGGAGAAGGCGACGACCTTCGCCCGCTCCGGCGTGACGGAGAGGGTGGAGATGATGATGTCGGCCTTGTTGGTCTGCACGTTCGGGATGCGGGTGGCGCCCGTGGTCTGCACGAATTCCAGCTCCAGGCCCCAATCCTGCGCCAGCAGCTTGGCCACCTCCACGTCGGAGCCAATCGGCTCCATCTGCGGGCTCATCATGCCGGAGGGCGGGATGGCGAGGTCGGTGGCCACGCGGATCTTCTTGGCGCGCATGATGTCGTCGAGCTGGTCGGCGCGGGCGGGGCGGCCGCCGAGCGCGACGAGCGCGGCCAGCGCGGCGCCGCCGCCGAGGAACTGCTTGCGTGTGACGTTGCTCATTCTGGAACTCTCCCGTGTCCTGTTTGTGGAATCAGAGGCCGCTGCCGACGAACTGCCGCAGCTCGGCCGTCTCCGGCGCCTCGAGAATCGTGGCCGGCCCGGTCTCCCAGACCTTGCCGCGGTGCATGAACACGATGCGGTCGGCCACGCGCCGGGCGAAGCCCATCTCGTGCGTCACCATCACCATCGTCATGCCGCCGGCGGCGAGCTGCTCGATGACGCGCAGCACCTCCCCCGTCAGCTCCGGGTCGAGGGCGGAGGTCACCTCGTCGAACAGCATCACCTGCGGCTCCATCGCCAGGCTGCGGGCGATGGCGGCGCGCTGTTGCTGGCCGCCGGAGAGCTGCTCGGGGTAGGCATCGAGCTTGTCGCCAAGCCCCACCTGGCCCAGCACGCGGCGCGCCGTCTCGCGCGCCTCGGCGCGGCGCCGTCCCTTCACCGTCACCGGCGCGAGGCAGATGTTCTCCTCGATGGTGAGGTGCGGAAACAGGTTGTAGCTCTGGAAGACGATGCCGACATCGAGCCGCAGCGCACGCAGCGGCAGCTTCGGGTCGCTGACGCGGTGGCCGCAGACGGTGATCTCGCCGGATTCGATGGTCTCCAGCCGGTCGATGCAGCGCAGCGCCGTGCTCTTGCCGGAGCCGCTGCGGCCGATGATGGCCAGCACCTCGCCGCGCGCCACCTCGAAGGAGACGCCGTCCAGCACCTTGAGGCTGCCGAAGCTCTTGTGCACGTCGCGCAGCGCGACGACGGGGCCGGCGGAGGGGGAAGTGGGCTGGCTCATGGGGTCACCACCTGCTGCCGGCGTGCATAGCCGGTCCTGCGTTCGAGCCGCCGGCTCCAGCGGGAGAGCGGATAGCACATCGCGAAGTAGAGCAGCGCGATGATGAGATAGACGAGGAAGGGCTCGAACAGGCTGTTGTTGATGATCTGCCCGGCGCGCGCCAGCTCGACGAAGCCGACCACGGAGGCGAGCGAGGTGTTCTTGACGATCTGCACCAGGAAGCCGACCGTGGGCGGCGTGGCGATGCGCACCGCCTGCGGCAGCACCACGTAGAACATGCGCTGGGTGCGGCTCATCGCCAGGCACTCGGCGGCTTCCCATTGCGGCTTCGGCACGGATTCGATGCAGCCGCGCCAGATCTCGCCCATATAGGCGCTGACATAGAGGATCAGCGAGGCGCTGGCGGCGGTGAGCGGCGAGACGTTGATGCCCAGCGGCGGCAGGCCGAAGAACACCAGGAACATGATGACCAGCAGCGGCGTGCCCTGCACCACCTGCACATAGACGCCGGACGCGATGCGCACGGCGCGGCTGGCGGAGACGCGGCACAGCGCCACCAGGAAGCCCAGCAGCCCGCCGCCCACCAGCGCGATGGCGGAGAGCACCACCGTCCACAGCGCGCCCTGGAGCAGGAACTGGAGATGCGAGGCGCCGAGTTGGGTCGCGATCATGGCGTCCTCCTCACAGCGGCGTGCCAAGGCGGCGGCGGCGCGGGAAGAGCAGCAGCCCCAGCCCCCAGAAGCCCAGCCGCATGACGAAGGACAGCGCCAGGTAGAACACCGCCACGGTGATGTAGGATTCGAAGGCGCGGTAGGTGTCGGACTGGATGTAGTTGGCCACCGCCGTCAGCTCCTCCGCCGAGATCTGCGAGGTGACGGAGGAGGCCAGCATCAGCAGCACGAACTGGCTGGTCAGCGCCGGATAGACGCGTTCCATCGCCGGCAGCAGCAGCACGTGCCAGTAGACCTGCCGCTGGGAGAGGCCGAGGCACTCCCCCGCCTCGAGCTGCCCGCGGGGGATGGAGTCGAAGCCCGCGCGCATGATCTCGGTGGTGTAGGCGCCGACATTGATGGTCAGCGCCAGCGCCGCCACGGTGAAGGCGGAGAGCGAGAAGCCGAGGCTGGCGAGGCCGAAATACACCAGGAAGATCTGCACCAGCAGCGGCGTGTTGCGGATCGCCTCGACATAGGCGCCGCAGAGCCCGGCCAGCCAGGGCGGACCGCTGCGCCGCCCCACGGCGCAGAGCGCGCCAAGGGCGAAGCCGAACAGCGTCGCCAGCACCGCCAGTTGCAGCGTCATCCAGGCGCCGTCCACGAACAGCGGCCAGCGTTCCCAGACGACGCCGAAATCGAGCCGGAGGTTCATGGCCGCGCCCCCATCCGGCTCAGCCCGCCGCCTGGTTCGTCATGCGGTCATAGACCTTGAACAGCGCCTGGTTGCCGTTGCCGCCCTCGCCATGCGCGCGGGCCTCGACATACTGCGTCGTCACCAGCGCGGTGCCGGGCAGCGGCACGGCCAGGGCATCGGACAGCTCGCGCACCAGGCGGAGGTCCTTCAGCATCAGGTCGATGCGGAACCCCGCTCCCGTCTCGCCGGCGATCATGGCCGGGCCCAGCCGGTCGAGCATCCAGGAGGCGGCGGAACCGCCCAGCAGCACCTCGCGCATCTGCGACAGGTCGACGCCGGCGGCACGGCCGAGGGCCAGCGCCTCGCACACCGCCTGCAGGTTGATGCCGCAGATGAGCTGGTTGCACAGCTTCACCGTCTGGCCAGCGCCGCTGCCGCCCACATGGTTGATGGTGGTGCCCATGGCTGCCAGCACCGGCCGGGCGCGGGCGAAATCCGCCGCCTCGCCGCCCACCATGATGCTGAGCGTGCCGGCCTTCGCCCCCTGCGGCCCGCCGGAGACGGGCGCGTCGAGGAAGCCGGTGCCGGCCGCCTTCAGCCGGTTGTGCATCTCGCGCACGGCGGTGGGAGCGATGGTGCTCATGTCCACCACCAGCCGCCCGGCGGGCGGGTTGGCCAGCAGCCCACCCTCGCCCAGCACCACCGCCTGCACATGCGGCGTGTCCGGCAGCATGGTGACGACGATGTCGGCGCCCGCGGCGGCCTCCGCCACGCTGGCGGCGGGCACCAGCCCCTCCGCCGCCATGGCCTGCGCCGCGCCTTCGCGCACATCGTGGCCCTGCACGCGCCAGCCCGCCTTCAGCAGGTTGCGCGCCATGTCGCAGCCCATGGTGCCGAGGCCGATGAATCCGACGGTTCCCGTCATGCCATTCCCTCCCGTGTCCGCCCCCGCCGGGGGCGGCGGATCAGTCCTCGTTTTCCATGGCGTGCAGCTTCTGCACGCGGCGCACATGGTCCTCGGTCGCGTGGAACTCGGCGGCGAGGAAGCTCGCCACCAGGTCGCGCGCCAGCCAGGGGCCGACGATCTGCGCGCCGATGCACATGACGTTCACGTCGTCATGCTCCACCGACTGGTGGGCGGAATGCGCGTCGTGGCAGACGGCGGCGCGGATGCCGCGCATCTTGTTGGCGGCGATGACGGCGCCGACGCCGGTGCCGCAGACCAGCAGGCCGCGCTCGGCGCCACCCTTCCGCACCGTGTCGCACACCGCGCGGGCGATGTCGGGGAAGTCCACCGGGTCGGGCGTGAAGGAGCCGACATCCTGCACCTCGTGGCCGAGGGCGCGGATATGGGCGATGACGTCCGCCTTCAGCGGAAAGCCGGCATGGTCGCTGCCGATGACGATCTTCATTCGGTGTTCTCCTGCGGCGCCGGGGCCCGGCGCGCCGCCTCCATGGCATTGCGGAGGCGGAATTCATGGCCGATGGCGAAATGCTCGCGCAGCGTCTCGTCCACCTGCCGCTCGTCGCGCGAGAGCAGCGCGATGTAGATGCGGCGGTGGTCCTCGACGAGATGCGCGCGCATCTCGGGGCTGACCCGCACCACCTCGCGCCGGGCGATGTGGGAACGCGTCAGCAGGTCGCTGATGGCGCTGTAGACGCTGCGCAGCGTGGCGGAATGCGCGGCCTCGACGAGAAGCTGGTGGAAGGCGAAGTCGGCCAGGCCACCGGCCACCGGCTCGTCGATTGTCGCCTCGATCCGCGCCAGCGCCTCGCGCAGCCGGGTGAAGTCGGACTCCATGGCGCGCTGGCAGGCCAGCCGCACCGCCTGGCACTCGATGGCGATGCGTGCCTGCATCACGTCGTCGGTGATGTCGGATTGCTGCGCCAGCACGAAGGTGAAGAACTCGCCGAGCACCGAGACGTCCGGCCGGCGCACCACCGTGCCCATGCCCTGGCGGATCTCCACCACGCCGAGCATGGCCAGTGCCCGCAGCGCCTCGCGCAGGACCGGGCGGCTGACGCCGAGCTGCACGGCCAGCTCGCGCTCCGCGATAAGGCGGTCGCCGGGACGGATGGTGCCGTTCAGCAACTGCTCGCGCAGGAAGGCGAAGACCTTGTCGAAGCCCTTGGCGCCCGCCTCGTCGGGGCGGGTGATGCGCAGCGTTTCCTCCAAGCGTTCTCTCTCCGGGCCATTCGGGGGCCAACTGGTAAGACCACGGTATGGCGCCGGTCAGTGCCCGTCAAGACCAGCCAGCCATGCCTTGACCCTCCGGCGATACGCTGCCTAGCCTCCCGGCAACCGCCCAAAGACGGGGATCAGGGAAGGAATACGCCATGCAACGCCGATCGCTCCTCGAGGGCGCCGGGCTGGGGGGTCTCGCCCTCGCCCTGCCGCCGCTCGCATCACCCGGTCTCGCCCAGGCCTCGCGCGCCGCCACGCTGCGCTTCGTGCCGCAGGCCAACCTCACGGCGCTGGACCCGATCTGGACCTCGGCGATCGTCACGCAGATCCACGGCTACCATGTGTACGACACGCTCTACGCGGTGAACGCCGCGCAGAAGCCGCAGCCGCAGATGGCCGAGGGCCACACCGTCTCCGACGATGGCCGCGTCTGGCGCATCCGCCTGCGCGAGGGGCTGCGCTTCCACGATGGCGAGCCGGTGCGCGCGCAGGACGCCGCCGCCAGCCTGGAGCGCTGGTCGAAGCGCGACCCCTTCGGGCAGTTGCTGGCCAAGGTGGTGGAGCGCTGGGGCGCCGCCGACGACCGCACGGTGGAAATCCGCCTGACGCGCCCCTTCCCGATGCTGCTGGACGCCATCGCCAAGCCGGACGCCAACGTGGCCTTCGTCATGCCGGAGCGGCTGGCGCGCACCGATGCCAACGCGCAGGTGGCCGAGGTGGTGGGTTCCGGCCCGTACCGCTTCAGGGCGGATGAGTTCGTCGCCGGCAGCCGCGCCGTCTACACGAAATTCGACGGCTACCGGCCGCGCCAGGAAGCGCCGGAATGGGCCAGCGGCGGCAAGGTGGCGCATTTCGAGCGCGTCGAGTGGCACATCATGCCCGACCCGGCGACCGCCGCCGCGGCGCTCCAGGCCGGCGAGGTGGACTGGGTCGAGCAGCCGCTGATCGACCTGCAGCCCACCCTGCAGCGCAACCGCAACATCAAGCTGGACACGCTGTTCCCCGCCGGCTTCATGAGCCTGATGCGGCTGAACCACCTGCAGCCGCCCTTCAACGACCTGAAGACACGGCAGGCCGTGGCGCTGGCGGTGAACCAGGCCGACTACATGCAGGTGACGATCGGGCAGGACAAGGCGCTGTGGCGGGAGTGCCGCAGCCTGTTCCCCTGCGGCACCCCCTACGGCACGGAGGATCTCTCCGAACTGACCCGGCCGCCGCGCGGCCTGGACAGCGCCAAGGCCCGGCTGGCGGAATCCGGCTACAAGGGGGAGAAGGTGGTCATCATCAACCCCACCGACTTCCCGCTGATCGGCCCGCACGGCCAGGTGACGGCCGACCTGCTGCGGCAGATCGGCATGAATGTGGAGCTGGCCGAGACGGACTGGGGCACGGTGGTGCAGCGCCGCGTCAGCCGCGAGCCGGTGGAGAAGGGCGGCTGGAGCATCTTCCACACCTATGGCTCGGCCATGGGCTATGCCAATCCGGGCGTGTCCTCGCTGGTGAAGGGGCCGGGGGCGTCGGGCTGGTTCGGCTGGTATGAGAGCCCGCGCATTGAGGCGATGATCCAGTCCTGGCTGGAAGCGCCGGACGAGGCCTCCCGCAAATCCCTGGCCGACCAGATCAACGCCCTGGCGCAGGACGATGTGGCCACCATCCCGCTCGGCCAGTTCGTCGCCCGCACCGCCTACCGCAACAACCTGAGCGGCTTCGTGCAGGGCAGCATGCCCTATCCCTGGGGCGTGCGCCGCGCCTGAGGCCGTGCCGCGCCGCGTTCAGCCCAGAACGCGGCGCAGCCAGGCCCCGGCCTGCGCGAAGGCCCGGTCGGCGGCGCCGACATGGCCGGCGGCGCGCAGGAAGCCGTGCACGGTGCCGGGGAACGCCGCCGCCTCCACCGCCACGCCCGCCGCGCGCAGCGCATCGGCCATGGCGAGGTTCTCGCTGGCCAGCACGTCGAGCTCCGTCAGCGTCATGTGCACGGGCGGCAGGCCGCGCAGGTCGGCGCGCAGCGGCGCGGCGAAGGGGCCGTGGCGGTCCGCCTGCTGCGGCGCATAGGCATCCCAGTAGAAGCGCATCCGCGCGCGGGTCAGGCCGTAGCCCTCGGCGAATTCCTCGTAGGAGGGCGTGTCGAGCCGGCTGTCATAGACGCCGTAGCCAAGCAGCAGGCCGCGCAGCGCCAGCTCCGGCGCCTGCTGGCGCAGCAGCAGCGCGGCGCCGAGGGCGAGGTTGGCGCCGGCGGAGTCGCCGCCCAGCACCATGCGGGTGCCATCCAGCCCCCATTCCGCGCCGTGCGCGGCCAGCTGCCGCGCCACGCCGGCACATTCCTCCAGCGCCTGCGGGAACACCGCCTCCGGGCTCAGCGCATAGTCCGGCCCCAGCACGGCGCAGCCCGAGGCGGCGGCATACTCGCGCATGGTGCGGTCATGCGTGTCGATGCTGTTCCACACCCAGCCGCCGCCATGCAGATAGACCAGCACGGGCAGCGGGCCCTCGGCGCCGGCCGGCCGGTGCAGCCGGCAGGCGATGCGGCGGCCGCGCACCAGCAGCCAGATGTCGCGGCTCTCGGCCATCTCCGGGCCGCCGCCGAGGGTGAGGTTCAGCGCGTCGTTGCTGGCGCGCGCCGCGTCGAAGGGGCGCTCCAGGCGGATCGGCGGGAAGTCCTTGGCCCGCTCGTCCATCATGGCCTGGAAGGCGGCCATCTCCGGGTCCATGCGGGGGTCGGTGCGGTAATCGGGCATTGGCGGCGCCTCCTCGGTTGCGGCGGCATGGAAGCAGCCGGCGGCCGCGCCGCCAAGCCGCGCCTCAGCCGGCCAGGGCGCGCGCGATGCCGAGCAGCCGCGCATCCTGCCCCCGCCAGGCCAGCAGCGACAGGCCGACCGGCCGCCCCGCCACCTGCCCCAGGGGCAGGCTGAGCTGCGGCACGCCGGTCAGCCCGGCGAAGGAGGTCAGCAGCCCGATCCGCTCCGACAGCGCATCCAGCTCCTGCAGCGGCAGGCCCAGGGGCGGCGCGGTGAAAGGCGTGGTGGGGATGCAGAGGATGGCGCCGCCTTCCAGCAGGCTGCGCGCCCGCTCCCGCACCCGGTGCCGCAGCGCGGCGGCGACGGCGATCTGCGCCTCCGTCAGGCTGGCGGCGAAGCTCAGGTTGCGCGCCACGTTGAAGGCGAGGCGCGGATTCACCGCGTCGATCCAGCCGCGGAAGGTCTGCCAGCCCTCGGCGCGCTGCAGCACGTTGCGCTGCGAGCCCCAGGCGGCCAGCTCCCCCGCCTCGCCCAGCGTCATGGCGCGCGGCGCGCCGCCGAGAAGGGCTGCCACCCGCGCCGCCTGCGGGCGCAGCGCCGCCTGCACCGGCCCGTCCGCCAGGGCGAAGGCGTCCTCCGCGAGCAGCAGGGGCGCCGGCTCCGGCTCCACCGGCGCCTCGCCCAGCAGCACGGCGCCGGCCCGTGCGAAGGTCTCCGCGTCGCGGGCGAACCAGCCGGCGGTGTCGAAGCTCGGCGCCTGGGCACAGACACCCTCGAAGGGGATGCGCCCATGGGTCGGCCGCAGCCCGTGGAGGCCGCAGAGGCTGGCGGGCACCCGCACCGAGCCGCCGCTATCCGTGCCGAGCGCGATGTCGGCCAGCCCCGCCGCCACGGCCGAGGCGGAGCCGCTGGAGGAGCCGCCCGGCAGGCAGCCGGGCGCCGCCGGGTTGGGCGGCGTGCCGCAATGCGCGTTGAAGCCCAGGATGCCGAGCGAGATCTCGCAGGTGACGGTCTTGCCCACCAGCCTGGCCCCGGCCTCCAGCAGCGCCCGCACCGCCCAGGCATGGCGCTGCGGCAGCGGCCGGCCCCGCGCCCAGTCCGGGTTGCCGGCGGCGGTCGGGTGGCCCGCCACGTCGAACAGGTCCTTCGCCGCGAAGCGCAGCCCGGCGAGCGGGCCCTCCGCGGCGCCGGCGATCTCCAGGCGTGGGCCTGGCAGGAAAGCGCCCGTCTCCGATTCCATCCGTATGTCCCTTCAGCGCCGCACCGCGCGGCGCGCGGCCGGCAGCATCACCGTCCCGCGGCCGCGCGTAAATCCAGGTAGCGCTTTCACGGGAACCTTCGCGGGGCAGCCCGTTTGCTGAGGGGCGATGCCCATGATCAGGGCCACTCGAAGCAAGGGAAATCCGCATGTACTTCCACGACAAGCGACTGCAGTATCCGGTTCGTGTCGAGACGCCGGACCCGCTTTTCGCCCGCCAGTTGCAGCAGGCGATCGGCGGCGTCGAGGGTGAGATCCGCGTCTGCCTGCAGTACTTCTTCCAGGCCTGGGGCGCGCGCGGTCCGAACACCAAGTACCGCGACATGCTGCTGCACACGGCGACGGAAGAGATCGGTCACATCGAGATGCTGGCCACGGCCGTGGCGATGAACCTCGAGACCGCGCCGCTCAGCCTGCAGGAAAGCGCCGCCGAGGCCAACCCGGTGGTGAACGCGGTGATGGGCGGCGAGCGGCCGCGGCACATCGTGGAGGGGATGCTGCAGCGTCACCTTCTGTCCACCGGCCTCGCCGCGATGCCCACCAACGCGGACGGCGTCCCCTTCGACTGCTCGCATGTCTATGCCAGCGGCAACCTGGCCGCCGACATGTACGCCAATGTCACGGCCGAGGCGACGGGCCGCACCCTGGCCGTCCGCCTCTACAACGCCGCGCATGATCCCGGCATGAAGGACATGCTGAGCTTCCTCATCGCGCGCGACACCATGCACCAGCAGCAATGGCTGGCGGCGATCGAGGAGATGGGCGGCAGCGCCGCGCTGCCGATTCCGAACAGCTTCGACCAGGCGCTGGAGCGGCAGGATTTCAGCTACGTCTTCCTGGGCACGGACGCGACGGGCGCGCCGCCGCCGGAGGGGCGCTTCACCACCGGCCCGTCGATGGACGGCAAGGCGCAGTTCAGCGTGATGCAGAACACGGCGCTGGGCGAAGAGCCGGTGCTCGGTCCGGCCCGCGCCGGGTCCGGCGCCCAGGCGGAGCAGATCGGCAAGCCGCCGGGCATGTGAGGGCTGCGCCGCAGCCCCGCCCGCAAGACGACTCCGCAACAACGACAAGGAGAGCACCATGGTCACCACCGTCGGCACCGAGAGCACCCTGCCCAAGCTGGTCAAGAACCTGCTGCTGCTCGAGCATGACGCCATCGCCGCCTATGAGCAGGTGATCGCGCGCCTCGACAACCCGGCCTACAAGCAGCAGATCGCCAGCTTCAAGGGCGACCATGACCGGCATGTGCAGGAGCTGACGCAGATGGCGAACCAGCTCGGCACCGACGCCCCCATGGAAGGCGACATGAAGCAGCTGCTCACCACCGGCAAGGTGGCGATGGCGAGCATCATGGGCGATGGCGCCATCCTGCAGGCGATGCGCAGCAACGAGGAGGACACCGTCACCGCCTATGAGCGCGCCAGCGCGCACAGCGAGGCGCCGGCGGAAGTGCGGCAGGTGTTCGAGCGGGCGCTGCAGGACGAGAAGCGGCACCGCGCCTGGATGATGGAAACCTCGCAGGCCGCCTGAGGGTGAAAACGCGGCGCCGCCCCGGCTTCCGGGCGCGGCGCCGCCCCGCTCAGTCCTTGCGGTTCCGCAGGGCCTCGGCCTCGGCGTAGAACTTCTTCTCCCACGCCTTGTGGTTGTCGAGCCCTTCGCGGATGAAGGGGGTGAACACCGCCATGTTCAGCAGCAGCCAGTTCGCCAGCCGGGCCGGGAAGCCCAGCGGCTTGACGAAATCCACGAACAGCACCACCCGGGTCTTGTCGGTGTGGTTCCACGCCTCGTGCTCGTAGGCGTCGTCGAAGATCAGCGCGCGGCCCTCATGCCAGTGGCAGACCTGCTTGTCGACGCGGATGGCGAGGCGGTCGCTCTGCTCCGGCACGATCAGGCCGAGATGCAGGCGCAGCACGCCGTTATAGGGCCCCCGGTGTGGCGGCAGGTGCTTGCCCGGCTCGAAGATCGAGAACATCGCCGTCTTGAGGCCGGGGATCTTCTGCACGATCCGCCAGGTCTCCGGGCAGCGCCGGATGTTCTCCTGCGAGGACAGGCCATAGCCGGCCAGGAAGAAGGTCTTCCACGCGCTGTCCTTGCTGATGGTCTGCACGTCGGTGGAGATGTCGTGGAAGCTCGGCAGCTCGCTCTGCCGCAGCAGCACCTGCTCCAGCTCGCGGCGGATCAGCGGCCATTCGCGCTCGATCTCGGCGGCCCAGGGGAAGGTGGCGTTGTCGTAGACGGGCGGGTTGCCGACCTTGGAACAGCGCAGGTTCAGCCGCTCCGCCGCCGCGACGATGCCCATGAAGAAGCGCGTGGTCGCGCTCGGGCGCTCCAGGGGCGCGATGTTGGCGGTGCCGAAGGTCTGCTGGGGTGCCTCCTGCCGCGCCGCCGCGGCCGGGTCGTGAGTCATGCGGTCGGTCCTTCGTGTCTGGCGTGCCCCGGTGGACGGGGGCGGGCGCTCCGGGCCGCAAATGAAGGCGGCCGGCGCTTCCGTGTCAAAGGACCTTTCCCTCCCGGCCGGTCAAGGGGTGGCGCGCCGCGCGCCATGAAATCTGCGGCAGACGGTAGCCAGAAGCCGGCAATGCTGCGCATCTTGCCGCCGGAGGCGGGCGGTATCCGGTCCTCCATCGGGCCGCGGCCTGGTGGCGGCCGGTCTGGCCCGGGGCACAGGTGCCCAGGGGGCGGGTCGGCCCCGCACCGCAAGCAACCCACCAACGCTGGAGACAGAACTGCCATGTTCACGCTGGAAATCGCCGGCCGGCCCATTGCCGTCATCGGGGCGGATGAGGAGGAGGCCCGCGACATCGTGGAAAGCGAGGCCTTCCAGGCCGATCTGCGCCGCCTGCTGCACGATGCCACGCCGCTCTGGGACGGCCAGGCCGCCCTCACGCTGCGCCCCGCCACGGAGGAGGAGGCCGCCGACTTCCAGTCCGACGAGGGCGAGGACGAGGAGGAGGAGGACGAAGAGGATGAGGACGACGAGGACGCCCTCGAGGTGATGTTCCTGGTGCCGATCAACGACCCGGACGAGCCGGAGGCCTGAGGCCTGAGGCTACGCCGCGCGGCCCCGGCCGCGCGGCTCCCACTGCTTGACCTGCGTCAAGGCAGCGTGGCCGAGGCTGGCGCAGGATGGTCCTGTTTCGGGAAAGGCCGTGCCATGGGGCTTGTCGTGCGCGTGATTCTGCTGCTGGGTGGCGCGCTGGCCACGCTGCTGGTCGGACGCGAGGCGGAGAACTACCCGGTGGTGCAGGCCATGATGGGCCTGCTGGCGGCGGCGGCCGTGCTGGTGGCCTTCGTGCTGCTACGCCGCCGCTGAGGCTTCGCCCGCCGCTTCCCCGGCGCCGAAAAGCCACCCTTCCAAGGAACGAAGTTCCCTCGCCTGGGTTCACAAGCCAGGGCGGCGTCGCGCTTTGTGCGGCCGGCGCCCCGTCATGGAACCTGGGTGCATCATGCAGACATCGCGCACATCATCATCGGGCTGGGCGCCACGGCTGCTGGCCATCCTCCTGGCGCTGCTCGGCCTGGCCGCCCTGGGCGGCGGGCTCTGGCTGATCGTCCTCGGAGGCTCCTGGTATTATTCGCTCGCCGGTGCGGCGATGCTGGGCACGGCATGGCTGCTCTGGCGCCGGCGGCCGGCGGCCCTCCTGCTCTACGCCCTGCTGACCCTGGCCACGCTGGTCTGGGCGGTGTGGGAGGCCGGGCTCGACTGGTGGCCGCTGGCGGCGCGCGGCGACGTGATCTTCGTGCTCGGCGCGCTGCTGCTGACCCCGTGGGTGACGCGGGCCCTGGGCGAGCCGGGCGAGGCGCGCCGTGTCAGCGCGCTGCGCGGCAGCGGGCTGGCGCTTTCGGTGGTGCTGGTGCTGGCGCTGGGCGTCGCCGGCGCCGCCCTGTTCAACGACCCGCACCGCATCGAGGGCCGCCTGCCCGAGGCGCGCGCGACGCTGCCGCCCGAGGCCCGCACCATCCCCGAGGGCGAGTGGCACGCCTATGGCCGCACCGGCATGGGCCAGCGCTATTCGCCGCTGGACCAGATCACGCCGCAGAACGTGGACAGGCTGGAGGTGGCCTGGCAGTACCGCACGGGCGACATCCCCGGCCAGCCAGGCGACCCGGTGGAGACCACCTTCCAGGTGACGCCGCTGAAGGTGGGCGGGCGGCTGTATCTCTGCACCCCGCATCAGAACGTCATCGCCCTCGATGCCGATACGGGGCAGGAGATCTGGCGCTACGAGCCGAAGATCCGGGACGGTCTGGCGCTGCAGCACCTGACCTGCCGCGGCCTGTCCTACCACGACCCGGCCGCCTACCCGGCGGGCGCCGCCGCCGCCACAGCGCCCGAGGGGGCCCGCCCGGCGATGGAGAACACGGCCGCCACCTCCGTCTCCGTGCCCGCGGCCACCGAAGGGGCGCGCGGCGTGGACAACTGCGCGCGCAAGCTCTTCATGCCGACCGCCGACGGCCGGCTGATCGCGCTGGACCCGGAGACGGGCGGCGTCTGCACCAGCTTCGGCGAAGGCGGCCAGATCAATCTCTGGGCCAACATGCCCAACCCCAATCCAGGCGGCTACTACTCCACCTCGCCCGTGGTGGTGACGCGCAACCTCGTCATCGTCGGCGGCACGGTGCTGGACAATGTCTCGACCCGCGAGCCCTCCGGCGTCATCCGCGCCTTCGACGTGAACAGCGGCGGGCTGGTGTGGAACTGGGATTCCGGCAACCCGGAACAGACCGAGCCGCTGCCGGCCGGCCAGACCTATACACCCAACTCGCCCAACAGCTGGTCGATCTCCAGCGTCGACGAGGCGCTGGGCCTGGTCTATGTCCCGATGGGCAACCAGCCGCCGGACCAGTGGGGCGCCAACCGCGACGAGGACAGCGCCCGCTATTCCTCCGCCGTGGTGGCGCTGGAGCTGGCGACGGGGCGGGTGCGCTGGGTGTTCCAGACCGTGCACCACGATTTGTGGGATTACGACGTTCCCTCGCAGCCCAGCCTGCTGGACCTCACCGTGAACGGCCGGCGCGTGCCGGCGCTGGTGCAGCCCACCAAGCAGGGCGAGCTCTACGTGCTGAACCGCGAGACGGGCGAGCCTGTCCTGCCGGTGACCGAGCAGCCCGCCCCGCAGGGCGCGGTGGAGGGCGACCGCACGGCGCCCACCCAGCCCGTCTCCCGCCTCTCCTACGATCCGCCGCCGCTGACGGGGGCCGACATGTGGGGCGCCACGCTGTTCGACCAGCTCGCCTGCCGCATCCAGCTCCGCCGCCTGCGCTACGAGGGGCGCTACACCCCGCCCTCGCTGCAGGGCTCGCTGGTCTATCCGGGCAATTTCGGCGTGTTCAACTGGGGCAGCGTCGCGGTGGACCCGGCGCGGCAGGTGGCCTTCACCACCCCCGCCTACCTCGCCTTCATCTCCCGCCTGGTGCCGCGGCATGACGACACCACGCTCTACGTGCAGGGCAGCAACCGGCCGGATGGCAGCCTGCCGGCGCTGAACGAGAATTTCGGCGCGCCCTACGCCGTGCAGCTCTATCCCTTCACCTCCGCCCTCGGCCTGCCCTGCCAGGCACCGCCCTGGGGCTACGTGGCCGGCGCCGACCTGACCACGGGCGAGATCGTCTGGAAGCACAGGAACGGCACGACGCGGGATGCCGCGCCGGTGCCCCTGCCGTTCCGCATGGGCGTGCCGAACCTCGGCGGGCCGATGGTCACGGCCGGCGGCGTCGCCTTCCTCTCTGGCACCATCGACTACTATGTGCGGGCCTATGACGTGACGGATGGCCGCCAGCTCTGGGAAAGCCGCCTGCCGGCGGGCGGGCAGGCCACGCCGATGACCTATCGCGGGCGGGACGGGCGGCAGTACCTGCTCGTGGTGGCCGGCGGGCATGGCTCGCTGGGCACCAAGACCGGCGACCACGTGATCGCCTACGCGCTGCCGCGCGGGTCATGAAGAAAGGGCGGGGGGATCGCTCCCCCCGCCCCTTCCATCTCGCCCCTCAGCTCAGGGCTTGAGCACGACCTTCACGCAGCCATCCTGCTTGTCGCGGAACTTCTTGTAGAGCTCGGGGCCGTCTTCCAGCCCGGCGCGGTGGGTGATGATGAAGGACGGGTCGATCTCGCCCTTCTCGATGCGCTCCAGCAGCTTCGGCATGTAGTGCTGCACCGGGGTCTGCGCCATGCGGAAGGTGAGGCCGCGGTTGATGGCCGAGCCCATCGGCACCTTGTCCAGCAGCCCGCCATAGACGCCGACGATGGAGACGGTGCCGAAGTTGCGGCAGCAATGGATAGCCTGGCGCAGCACATGCGGCCGGTCGGTGCCCAGATAGACGGCGGCCTTCACCCGGTCGACCACGGAATCGATGCTGGCCGTGCCATCCGCCTCGGTGCCCACGGCGTCGATGCAGGCATCGGCGCCGCGGCCATTGGTCAGGTCCTGGATGCGCTCGTAGATGTCCTCGTCATGGAAATCGAGGGTGAGCGCGCCGGCCTGCCGCGCCATCGCCAGCCGCTCCGGCACCGTGTCGATGGCGATGACGCGCCCCGCGCCGAGCAGGAAGGCGCTGCGGATGGCCATGAGGCCCACCGGCCCGCAGCCCCAGATGGCGATGGTGTCGCCCTGCTGGATGTTGCAGAAATCCGCCGCCATGTAGCCGGTGGGGAAGATGTCCGACAGGAACAGCACCTGCTCGTCCGTCAGGTGCGAGGGCACCTTGATCGGCCCGACATCGGCATAGGGCACGCGCAGGTATTCCGCCTGCCCGCCCGCATAGCCGCCCAGCATGTGCGAGTAGCCGAACAGGCCCGCCGGCGAGTGGCCCCACATCTTCTCGGCCATGGCGCGGTTGGGGTTGCTGCGCTCGCAGCCGGAGTAGAAGCCGCGCTTGCAGAAGAAGCACTCGCCGCAGGAGATGGTGAAGGGCACCACCACCCGGTCCCCCACCTTCAGGTTCTTGGTCTCGGGCCCGACCTCGACCACCTCGCCCATCGTTTCATGGCCGAGCACGTCGCCGCTCTTCATCGAAGGCATCACGCCGTCGAACAGGTGCAGGTCCGAGCCGCAGATCGCGCAGGCCGTGACCTTGATGATGGCATCGCGCGGATGCTCGATCCGGGGGTCCGGCACGCTGTCGCACCGGATGTCGCCCTTGCCATGCCATGTCAGCGCTTTCATCGGCAGCTCCCTTGCTTGCGGGAGGTTAACCCACGGCGCAGCGCAAGGTTCACGTGGCGTCAGCGCATCGGCAGGGCGTAGAGCAGCCCGCCCTTCGTCCACTGCTCGTTCGGGCCGCGCGGCAGCCCCACCGGGGTCTCCGGACCGAGGGTGCGCGCGTAGATCTCGCCGTAATTCCCCACCGCCCGGACCGCGTTGTAGGCCCAGGCGGGGTCCAGCTTCAGCGCCTGCCCCAGTTCGGAGGAGGCGCCGAGCAGCCGGCGCACGCTGGCATTGGCGCTGCTCTGGCGCATCTCCCCGGCATTGGCGGCGGTGACGCCCAGCTCCTCCGCCTCGATCAGCGCCGTGGTGTACCAGCGCACGATATCGAGCCAGTTGTCGTCGCCGCGCCGTACGTAGGGGCCATAAGGCTCCTTGGAGAAGCGCTCTGGCAGGATGCTCCAGCGCGCCGGCTCGGGCACCGAGGAGCGGGCGGCGGCGAGCTGCGAGGCATCGGCGCCGAAGGCGTCGCAGCGGCTGGCCTGCAGCGCGGCGATCACCTGGTCGAGCTGCTCGAACACCACCGGCTGGAAGGGCGCGCCGATGCTGCGGAAGTGATCGGCCGTCACCTGCTCGTTGGTGGTGCCCTGGATCAGGCAGATGGTGGCGCCGCGCAGCTCGGCCACGCGCTGCACGCCGGAATCGGCCCGCACCATGAAGCCGTGCCCATCATAGAAGTAGGTGGTGACGTGCCGCAGGCCGAGCGTGATGTCGCGCAGCATGGTCCGCGTCGAGATGCGGAACAGCACGTCCACCTCCCCCGAGCCGAGCGCGGTGAAGCGCGTGGAGGGGGTGAGCGGCACCAGCCGCAGCCTGGCTGGATCGTTGAAGATGGCGGCGGCGAGGCCCCGGCACAGCTCCACATCCATCCCCTGCCAGACGCCGCGCGAGTCCGGCCGCGCGAAGCCGGCGATGCCGGTGTGGATGCCGCAGGACAGCTGGCCGCGGGCGCGGACCGCGTCCAGCGTCGGGCTCGGCGGCCCGCCCTGCGCCAGGGCGGGGGCGGAGAAGGCCGCGCACAGCGCCGCGAACGCGGCCGCGAGGCCTCGTTTCCAAGACATGAAGCTTTTCCCTGATGATCTCCCGCCGCGATGCTCGCCGCGCGCTCCCGCTGCTGTCAACCGAAAGCGGAACAATCCGGCCGGTGCCGGGCTTGCGGCGGGGGTGCCGCCTCCCCCATGCTGCGCTTCCGAACGGGAGGGCTGGGCATGAGCGTTGAGAACGACCCCGCCGGGAAGCTGCCGCCCCTGCCGGCGGGGGTGGAAGCCGTGCTGCTGCCGCGGGCGCATGACGTGGGCGGCTTCGAGGTGCGCCGCGCCCTGCCGGCGCGGGGCCGGCAGATGGTCGGCCCCTTCATCTTCTTCGACCAGATGGGCCCCGGCGAGTTCCTCTCCGGGCGCGGGCTGGATGTGCGGCCACACCCGCATATCGGCCTGTCCACCGTCACCTACCTGTTCGAGGGCGCCATCCAGCACAAGGACAGCCTGGGCAGCGACCAGCCCATCCTGCCGGGCGACGTGAACTGGATGACGGCGGGCCGCGGCATCGCCCATTCCGAGCGCACCGCCCCGGCGCTGCGCACTGGCGGCAGCCGGCTGTTCGGCATCCAGTCCTGGGTGGCGCTGCCGAAGGCGCAGGAGGAGCGCGCGCCGGATTTCGCGCATCATCCCGCCTCGGCCCTGCCGGTGCTGCGGGAGCCGGGCCTGCATCTGCGGCTGATCGCCGGCGAGGGCTGGGGGGCGCGCTCCCCCGCTGGCGGCCAGGACGGGCTGTTCTACGCCGATGCGGTGCTCTCCGCCGGGGCCGCCCTGCCCCTGCCCGACCACCACGAGGAACGCGCCGCCTATGTGCTGGAGGGCTCGGCGAGCGTGGCGGGCGAGGCGTTCGATCCCGGCCGCATGCTGGTGTTCCGCGCGGGGGACCGCCTGGCGCTGCGGGCCGGCCCGCGCGGCGCCCGGCTGCTGCTGCTGGGCGGCGCGGCGATGGACGGGCCGCGCTACCTGTTCTGGAACTTCGTCTCCTCCTCGCGCGAGCGCATCGAGCAGGCCAAGGCGGACTGGAAGTCCGGCCGCTTCGCCAAGGTGCCCGGCGACGAGCAGGAGTTCATCCCCCTGCCGGAGGAGCGCCTGCGGGTGCGGGCCGGCGTGCAGTCTCCCGCCGCCGGCTCCCCGACAAGCTAGAGCGGATCGCGAGCGGGCCGCTTCGCCTGACCGCGTGAAGATGCTCGTGGAAACAACGAGCCAAAAGCCTTTTCCGTGAGCCGGTGCGAGCGGAAAAGGCTTCAGGCCGCCGCCCGGTCCGCCGGGGCGGCGTGCAGCGCGATGGCGCCGAAGGGCGCGGCCTGGGACAGCGTCGCCTCGCCCAGCCGCTCCAGCTCGAGCCCGGCCAGGAAGGTGCTGGCCCAGGCCGAACGGCGGCGCATCCGGCCCGCCGG
>NZ_JBHSCH010000019.1:0-66111 GCF_042651065.1 Teichococcus aestuarii | reverse complement strand
GGCGTGGCGGGGGTCGGGCCGGCGGGCGGGGCGGCGGCGGGCGGCGCGGCGGCCATACCGAGCTTCGCCTCCAGCGCGGCCACGCGGGCGGCCAGGGCGGTGCTCTCCTCGCGGGCGCGGCGGGCCACCTCCAGCGCGGCGTCCAGGTCCTCGCGCTTCACCAGCTCGAGCCGCTGCACCATCATCTCCACCTGGGAGCGGGCCATCGCCTCCACCTCGGCGCGCAGCCCCGAGACCATGGAGAAGGCACCGCCGGCCAGGCCGGCGAGATCGTCGAAAAGGCGGCCGCGGCGGCCAGGGCCATTGCCGGCGCCGCTCTCAGAACCCGATTCCATCATCCACTCTCCTTGTTGCGGCGCCTGCGGGCTCCTGGCCCGTGCCGGCGGCTCGCGCCTTTTGGATCGACCGGGGCGGTTGCCGGGGCCGGCGCACGCCGCCTATACCCGGCCCGCCCGGCGGGCGACCATTCCCCCCGCTGGTCCATCGTCGCGGAAGGCTCGCGCATGTATCTGGTCACTGGCGGTGCCGGTTTCATCGGCTCCAACCTCGTCGCGGCACTTTGCGAACGGGGGGCGGAGGTGCTGGTCTGCGACCGGCTGCGCAGCGGCGAGCCGGGCCGGGAGAAGTGGCGCAACCTGGCGCACCACCCGATCGCCGGCATCCTGCCGCCCGAGAAGCTGTGGGACTGGCTGGAGGACGCGCCGCGCCCCGAGATGATCTTCCATCTCGGCGCCATCAGCGACACCACGGTGCGCGACGGCGACCTGGTGGCCGAGAACAACCTCTCCCTCACGCTGCGCCTCTTCGCCTGGTGCGCCGAGCACGGGGTGCGGCTGGTCTATGCCTCCTCCGCCGCCACCTATGGCGACGGCGCGCTGGGCTTCGACGACGACGCCTCCCCCGCGGCGCTGGCCGCGCTGCGGCCGCTCAACCTCTATGGCTGGTCGAAGCACGCGACGGACCGGCGCGTGGCCGACCTGCTGGCGCGCGGCCGCGCCGCGCCGCCGCAATGGGCCGGGCTGAAGTTCTTCAACGTCTATGGCCCGAACGAGCACCACAAGGGCCGCATGGCCAGCGTGGTGCTGCACAAGTTCCGCCAGATCATGACCGGCGCCCCCGCCACCCTCTTCAAGTCGGACCGCGAGGGCATCGCCGATGGCGAGCAGCTGCGCGACTTCGTGCATGTGGACGACTGCGTGGAGGTGATGCTCTGGCTGCTGGACAACCCGCAGGCCAGCGGGCTGTTCAACGTCGGCACCGGCACGGCGCGCAGCTTCCTCGACCTGACGCGGGCGGTCTATGCCGCGCTGGACCGGACGCCGGAGATCGCCTTCATCGAGATGCCGGTCGATCTGGTGGGCAAGTACCAGTACTTCACCCAGGCGCGGATGGAGCGGCTGCGCGCGGCCGGCTTCACCGGCGCCGCCACCGGGCTGGAGGACGGGGTGCGGCGCTACGTGCAGGACTTCCTCACCCGCCCCGACCCGTATCGCTGAAGGCGGCGCCCGGATGCTCCTCGCCCTGCCCTTCCCCGCCATCGACCCGGTGCTGATCGAGATCGGCCCGCTGGCGATCCGCTGGTACGCGCTGGCCTACATCGCCGGCATCATCCTGGGCTGGCGGCTGATGCGCCGGCTGGTGGCGCTGCCGCCGGTGGCCGCCTCGGCCGAGCAGGTGGACGATTTCGTCACCTGGGCGGTGCTTGGCGTCATCCTCGGCGGCCGGCTCGGCTACGTGCTGTTCTACCAGACGGACCACTACCTCTCGGCGCCGTGGGAGGCGTTCTACCTCTGGCGCGGCGGCATGTCCTTCCATGGCGGCGCGGCGGGGGTGATCCTGGCGCTGGTGCTGTTCTGCCGCCGCCACGGCCTCTCCATCCGCCGCTTCGGCGACCGGCTGACGGCGGTGGTGCCGATCGGCCTGTTCTTCGGGCGGCTGGCCAACTTCATCAATGGCGAGCTGTGGGGCCGCGTCTCGGACGTGCCCTGGGCCATGGTCTTCCCGCATGGCGGGCCGGAGCCGCGCCACCCCAGCCAGCTCTACCAGGCGGCGATGGAGGGGCTCTGCCTGTTCGTGCTGCTGCAGGTGCTGGTGCGCATCCCCGCCATCCGGGCGCGGCGCGGCTTCACCGCCGGCGCCTTCCTGGCCGGCTACGGCGTGGCGCGCATCGTCGGCGAGCTGTTCCGCCAGCCGGACGCGCAGCTCGGCTTCCTGTGGGGCGGCGCCACCATGGGGCAGCTCCTCTCCATCCCGATGGTGCTGGCCGGCCTCGCCCTGATGCTGCTCGCCCCGCGCGACAGGGTGGCCGCGGCGTGAGCGATCCCGCCCCGGAGGCCCCCGAGCGGCTGGACCGCTTCATGGCCCGCGCCGCCGCCGCCTACTATGCGGGGCGCGACCCCTTCGGCGCGCGGGGCGACTTCACCACCGCGCCCGAGATCAGCCAGGCCTTCGGCGAGTGCCTCGGCCTGTGGGCGGCGGTGCTGTGGCAGTCCATGGGCCGCCCGGCGCCGGTGCTGCTGGCCGAGGCCGGCCCGGGCCGCGGCACGCTGATGGCCGACGCCCTGCGCGCCATCGGCCAGGTGATGCCGGGCTTCCGCGCCGCGCTGCGGGTGCATCTGGTGGAGCAGAGCCCGGCGCTGCGCGCCGCCCAGGCCCGCGCCCTGGAGGCGCCGCTCGCCGGCGCCGCCGCCACTTGGCACGACGACCTCTCCACCCTGCCGGATGGCCCGCTGCTGCTGCTCGGCAACGAGTTCCTGGACGCGCTGCCGGTGCGGCAGTTCGTCCGCCGGGGCGCGGGCTGGGCCGAGCGCCATGTCCTGGCCGGCGCCTTCACCGAGCGCCCCGCCGGCCCGGTGGCCGGGCTGGAGCTGCCCGATTCGGCGCCGGAGGGCGCGGTGCAGGAGGTCTCCGAGGCGGCGCGCGGCCTCGTGGCCAGGCTGGCGGCGCGGCTGGCGGCGCAGGGCGGCGCCGCGCTGTTCCTGGACTACGGCCCCGCCGCCTCCGGGCTGGGCGATTCGCTGCAGGCGCTCATCGGCCACCGCGCCGCCGACCCGCTGGGCCCGCCGGGCAGCGCCGACATCACCGCGCATGTCGATTTCGCCGCCCTCGCCCGCGCCGCCCGCGCCGCCGGCGCGGCGGTGCACGGCCCGGTGCCGCAGGGCCTGTTCCTGCAATCGCTCGGGCTGGTGACGCGGGCGGCCATGCTGGCCCGCGCCGCCCCCGCCTCGGCGGGCCACCAGCTCTCCGCCGCGCAGCGGCTGATCGCCCCGGAAGGCATGGGGCGGTTGTTCAAGGCGCTGGCGATCTGCCACCCTGACCTGCCCCCACCGCCGGGCTTCGAGGCCGCATGACCGCCGAATTCCTCTCCACCGACCTCTTCGCCGGCCTGCCGCACGGCTTCTTCACCCGCCGCGGCGGTGTCTCGAAAGGCGGCTTCGCCACGCTGAACTGCTCCCTCTCGGGGCAGGACGACGCGGCGGCGGTGGCCACGAACCGCGCCCGCGCCATGGACGCGCTGGGCCTGCCGGCCGGCGCCCTCTCCGGCGCGCACCAGGTGCATGGCGTGGCCGTGGCCGTGGTCGGCCAGCCCATCCCGAACGAGGCCCGCCCGACGGCGGACGCGCTGGTGACCGACCGCCCCGGCCTGGCGCTCGGCGTCGTCACCGCCGATTGCGGCCCGGTGCTGTTCGCGGACATGGAGGCGGGGGTGGTGGGCGCGGCCCATGCCGGCTGGCGCGGCGCCGTCGCCGGCATCCTGGAGGAGACGCTGCTGGCCATGGAGCGGCTGGGCGCCAGCCGCCACGCCATCACCGCCGTGGTCGGCCCCTGCATCCGCCAGGATTCCTACGAGGTGGGGAATGACCTGCGCGACGCCGTGCTGGCGCGCGAGGCGGCCGATTCGCGCTTCTTCGTCGCCGGGCGGCGCGAGGCGCACTGGCAGTTCGACCTCGCCGGCTATTGCGCGGCGCGGCTGGTGGCGGCAAGAACCGGCCGGGTGGCCGTGATCCCGGCCGACACCTGCGCCGAGCCGGACCGCTTCTTCAGCCACCGCCGCCGCACCCTGGCCGGCGAGGGCCCGATCGGCCACCAGCTCTCGGCCATCGCCCTGCCCGCCTGATCCGAACCTCCGGAAGGGCCAACCCCATGCCCTACATGGTGATCTTCCTGCTGCTCCTCGTCCTGACCATGCTGGTGTCCTGCTTTGCGCTGGTCTGAGGGCGCCCGCGCCTGGCTGGCGCCGCTGCTGGCGCCGCTGCTGCTGCTGGCCGCCTGCGCCGACCTGCAGCCCTTCCGGGGCAATCCGGGGGCCGAGGCGCGGCGGCTGGCGCGGCCGCCCGCCTACCGCATCGCCGTGCCCACCCCGACCGAGGCGCTGCTGACCGATGCCGGGGCGGAGCGCTTCGCCGAGACCCTGGCCGAGGCGCTGCGCGCGGCGGAGGTGCCGGCCGCGGCCACGCCCGTGCAGCCGCTGGACTGGCCGCTGGTCGTCACCGCCCGGCGCGAGGGCAGCCGCCTGCTGCCCCGCTACGAGCTGTTCGACGCCGATGGCACCTCGATCGGCGTCACCGAGGGCGGCCCCGCCCCGCTGCGCGGCTGGGGCATGGAGGAGGCGTCGGTGTTCCGCGAGGTGGCGACGCGCGACGCCCCCGGCGTGGCCACGCTGCTGGAGGCGGTGGAGGCCTCGCGCAAGGCCAGCGACCCGGCGGCGCTGGCCGGGCGCGGCCCGCTGCGAATCCGCCTGGCCGGCGTGAAGGGCGCGCCGGGCGACGGCAACCGCAGCCTGCGCAACCGCCTGGGCGAGTTCCTCACCCGCCTCGGCTACCTGCCGCAGGACCAGGCGGAGGGCGCCACCTACGCCGTGCAGGCCGAGGTGCAGGCGGTGCCGGCGCCGGGCGACAAGCAGCGCATCGAGCTGCAATGGATCGTCAGCCGGCGCGACGGCTACGAGCTGGGCCGGGTGGTGCAGATCAACGAGGTGCCGCGCGGCTCGCTCAACGGGCTGTGGGGCGACGTGGCCTATGTGGCGGCCGAGCAGGCGGCCAGCGGCATCCGCGAGGTGCTGCAGAACGCCGCCCAGCCGGAGCTGGACGAGGCCACACCGCCGCCGCGGCCACCGCCCGAGGCGCACCGGGGCGCCAGGGCGGAGGCCGCCCCGGCCCGCTGAGAGGGGCACGGCGACGGGGTGAGGATTTGCACGCCAGCCATGCCAAAGGCCTGGCGACGATAGACACGAGGCTGTCACGTTGCTACCACGCGGCCCGTTCCTCGCCGGGCCCGACTTTCCCCTGGGTCCGCTGCCCGGAGATGCCGCGCCCCATGAAGATCGTCGCCTGCAACAGCAACCGCCCGCTCGCCGAGGCGGTGGCCGCCGCGCTGAACCTGCCGCTGACACAGGCCTCCATACGCCGCTTCGCGGATATGGAGGTGTTCGTGGAGATCCACGAGAATATCCGCGGCGAGGATGTGTTCGTGGTGCAGAGCACCTCCTACCCCGCCAATGACAACCTGATGGAGCTGCTGATCACGCTGGACGCGCTGAAGCGCAGCTCCGCCCGGCGCGTCACGGCCGTCATCCCCTATTTCGGCTATGCGCGGCAGGACCGGAAGTCCGGCCCCCGCACGCCGATCAGCGCCAAGCTGGTGGCCAACCTCATCACCGAGGCCGGCGCCGACCGCGTGCTGACGCTCGACCTGCATGCCGGGCAGATCCAGGGCTTCTTCGACATCCCGGTGGACAACCTCTTCGCCGCCCCCCTCTTCGCGCGCGACATCCTGGAGCGCTACAAGGGCCGCGACCTGATGGTGGTCAGCCCCGATGTCGGCGGCGTGGTGCGGGCGCGGGCCATCGCCGCCCGGCTGCACACCGACCTCGCCATCATCGACAAGCGCCGCCCCCGCGCCGGCGTCTCCGAGGTGATGAACGTCATCGGCGACGTCGAGGGGCGGGACTGCATCCTGGTGGACGACATCGTCGACTCGGGCGGCACGCTGTGCAACGCGGCGGACGCGCTGCTGAAGAACGGCGCCAAGTCGGTCAGCGTCTATGTGACGCATGGCGTGTTCTCGGGCGGGGCGGTGGCCCGCATCGGCGCCGCCAGCATCGAGCAGATGGTGGTGACGGACAGCATCCAGGCGACCGAGGCGGTGCGCGTCTCCTCCAACATCCGCCAGCTCACCATCGCGCCGCTGCTGGCCGAGGCGATGCGCCGCATCTCCGAGGAAAGCTCGGTCTCCACCCTGTTCAACTGAGCGCGCGGGCGGATTTCACGGTCCGCCCCGCCTCGGCGCCATCCTCGCCCGTGCGCCGAGACCGGCGGGGTTGCGCCGGTGCCCGGCCTCCTCGCGCGGGCGCCCTGCCGGCGGCGGCGGGGCGGGCCGGAAATTCACCGGCCCCGGCTTGCGCGCCCGCGCCCTGCCGCCGATCCTCCGGGCCGACCCCGTCCAGAACCGGAACCCGGCCACCATGAAGCTCCACTACTCCCCCGGCGCCTGCTCGCTCGGCATCCACGTCCTGCTCGAGGAGATCGGCCAGCCCTTCGAGGCGGTGCGCTCCCCCATCAAGGAAGGCGCGCTGCAGACGCCCGAGTTCAAGGCGCTGAACCCGAAGGGCAAGGTGCCCACCCTGGTGCGCGACGACGGCTCGGTGCTGACGCAGTACACCGCCATCGCCTTCTGGCTGGCCGCCAGCAACCCCGCCGCCGGCCTGCTGCCGGCCGATGCCGAGGGCCAGGCCCGCGCCCTCGAGGCGATGGACTTCGTCACCGGCACCATCCACCCGCAGGGCTTCTCGCGCCTGTTCAATCAGGCCCGCTTCGCCCCCAGCGAGGCCGACCACCCGAAGGTGAAGGAGCAGGGCACCGCCCTCGCCGCCAAGGGCTTCGCCGACATGGACGCCACCTGGAAGGGGGCCGAGTGGGTGCTGCCCTCCGGCTACTCGGTGGCCGATTCGGCGCTGTTCTTCGTCGAGTTCTGGGCGGTGAAGCGGATGGGCATGACCCTGCCGCCGCGGCTGCAGGCGCATTACGAGCGGATGCTGGCCCGCCCCGCCGTGCAGCGCGCCATGGCCACCGAGGGCCTCGCCTGATGGCCGGGGGCGGCCGCCTCACCCGCGAAGCCTTCTGGTTCCTCCGCCATGGCGAGACGGACTGGAACGCGCGCGGCCTCTCCCAGGGCAATGTGGACATCCCGCTGAACTCCATCGGCATCGCCCAGGCGGAGCGGGCGGCGCAGGCGCTGCTGGAAGGCCAGGCGGGGCGGGAGATCGCCACCATCGTGGCCTCCCCCCTCGGCCGCGCGCGGGACACGGCCGAGGCGGTGGCCCGGGCGCTGGGCCTGCCGGTCGAGGTCCACGACGCGCTGCGCGAGGTCTCCTTCGGCGTGCAGGAGGGCCAGCCCATGGCCGGCTGGTTCGACGACTGGGTGGAGGGCCGCTTCACCCCCGAGGGCGCCGAGAGCTTCGCCCAGCTGCGGGACCGCACCGTGGCCGCCATCAATCACTGCCTCTCCCGCCCCGGCCCGGTGCTGGTGGTGGCGCATGGCGCGCTGTGGCGCGCCTTCCGCGCCGAGGCGGGGCTGCCGGCCAATGTGCGCACGCCCAACGCCCTGCCGATGTGGGTGACGCCCCCCGCCGCCGGCGGCGAGGCCTGGGCCTTCGACCCGCTGGCCATGCCCTGAGCGGCGGCGCCGCGGGCGGATTCCGCTGCCAGCGGCGGCGGCGCCGGCGCTGCGGGCGATTCCCCTGCCCGGGACGCCGGCGAATGATTGCCTCCCGGCACCAAATGCCCTATTCCCCGCCCCGCGCTGGCACCCCTGGAGGCCAGCGCAACTGTTTTCGGGCATGGGCCCGGGGGCGGGATTGGGCAGGCGCCCCGGCAGGGCCGGCGCGGCGCCACAGAGCAAGCGGAGCACGGACACATGGTCCAGACCATTCGGATCGAGGCCGAGGCGCGCGAGTTGGCCGGTAAGGGGGCGGCGCGCGCGACTCGGAGGACGGGGCGCGTCCCCGCGGTCATCTACGGCGCGAAGCAGGAGGCGACGCTGCTGTCGCTCGACCCGCGCGACGTGATGAAGGAGCTGCACAAGGGCGGCTGGCAGTCGCACCTCTACGAGGTGGCTGTGAACGGCACGACCGAGCGCTGCCTGATGCGCGACGTGCAGTTCCACCCCGTGAAGGACATCCCCCTGCACGTGGACTTCCAGCGCCTGGCCCCCGGCCAGCTGATCCGCGTGAAGGTGCCGGTGGTGTTCCTGAACGAGGAGAGCGCGCCGGGCATCAAGGAGGGTGGCGTGCTGAACGTCGTCCGCCGCGAGGTCGAGGTGCTGTCCGACCCCGACCAGGTGCCGGACCAGTTCGAGATCGACATGGGCGCCGCCGCCATCGGCGACAGCCTGCGCTGGTCCAACGTGGCGGACGTCAAGGGCACCCAGCCGGTGATCGTCGGCCGTGACTTCGTGGTGGCCACCATCGCGCCGCCGACGGTCGAGGAGGAGGTGGTCGTGGCCGCCCCTGTCGCCGCCGCCCCCGCGCCCGCCAAGGGCAAGGGCGGCAAGGCCGCGCCGAAGAAGTAAGGCAGGGGTTCTGGCGTGCTGCTCTGGGTCGGCCTCGGCAATCCCGAACCGGGTCAGGCGCGGCACCGCCACAACATCGGCTTCATGGCGCTCGACGCCATCGCCCGCCGCCACGGCTTCACGCCGTGGCGGCAACGCTACAAGGGCCTGCTGGCCGAGGGCAGCATCGCCGGCCAGAAGCTGCTGCTGCTGAAGCCGCAGACCTACATGAACCTCTCGGGCGATTCGGTGCAGGCCGCCGCCGCCTTCCACAAGATCCCGCCCGCCAGCGTCACCGCCTTCCACGACGAGCTCGACCTCGCCCCCGGCCGCATCCGGGTGAAGAAGGGTGGCGGCGCCGCCGGGCATAACGGGCTGCGCGACATGGACCGCAAGCTGGGCACGCCGGACTACTGGCGCGTGCGCCTCGGCATCGGCCATCCCGGCATGAAGGAGAAGGTGACCGGCCACGTGCTGGGCAACTTCGCCAAGGTGGACACCTGGCTGGAACCCATGCTGGATGCAGTGGCGGAGGCCGCGCCCCTGCTGGCCAAAGGCGAGCCGGAAGCCTTCATGACCCGCGTGGCCCTGCTGACCCAGGAGAGCTGAGAATGGCGATGGAAGACGCTGCCGCCGACCTGGCCGCCGAGTTCGGCGGCCCCGGCCCGGAGGATCTGGCGAACGGCGCCGCCGCGCTGGCCGCCGGCCTGCTGGCCCAGGCGCACAGCCTGGCGGGCACCGCCGCCGCGCTGGAGACCAGCGACACCGGCCACCAGGGCGCGATCGAGGCCGCCGCCGCCCGCGCCGCCCTGGCGCAGGCCATGGCGCAGGCCGTCTCCGGGGCGGTGGGCCCGGCGCGCGCCGAGCTGATCCGCGCCGCCGCGCAGTCGCTCGACGTGTCGCTCGGTGGCGCGGTGACGCAGCTGCGCGCCGCCGCCCTGGCGCTGCCGACGGACGACGCCGCCGCCCGCATCGCCGCCGCCCAGATCGCCGGCGAGATCGCCGCCGCACTGGGCTGAGGCACCCCCCGCGCCCGGGGCGGCGCTTCCGCGCCCTGGGCCAGGGGAGCGGGCTGCGCGGGATCGCGGGCCGCATGGTGGGCCGGGTGCCCGAACGGGCGCAGCCGCCCATGCGGCGAAGCCAAGCCGGCCGAGGCCGGCGCCGGCGAATGAGGGCGCCCCTGCACCGCAGGGGCGCGCATACAAAGAGGACCTGACATGGGCTTCAACTGCGGGATCGTCGGCCTGCCGAATGTCGGCAAGTCCACCCTGTTCAACGCGCTGACGCAGACCGCGGCGGCCCAGGCCGCCAACTATCCCTTCTGCACCATCGAGCCGAATGTCGGCCGCGTCGCGGTGCCGGACCGGCGGCTCGACACCATCGCCAGGATCGGCAAGTCGGCCAAGATCGTGCCGACCAGCCTGGAGTTCGTGGACATCGCGGGCCTGGTGCGCGGCGCCTCGCGCGGCGAGGGCCTGGGCAACCAGTTCCTCGGCAACATCCGCGAGACGGATGCCATCGTGCACGTGCTGCGCTGCTTCGAGGATGGCGACGTCACCCATGTCGAGGGCAGCGTGGACCCGATCCGCGACGCCGACACCATCGAGACCGAGCTGATGCTGGCCGACATGGACAGCCTGGAGAAGCGCCAGCTCGGCCTGCAGAAGCGCGCCCGCGGCGGCGACAAGGAGGCGGCCGGCCAGCTCACGCTGATCGAGCCGATCCTGGCCGGGCTGCGCGACGGCCGCCCCGCCCGCGCCTCCATCCCGAAGGGGGAGGAGGAGGCGGCGAAGCGCCTCCAGCTGCTCACCTCCAAGCCGGTGCTCTACGTCTGCAACGTCGAGGAAGGCGCGGCCGGCAGCGGCAACGCGCACAGCGAGAAGGTGTTCGCCCGCGCCGCGGCCGAGGGCGCCAAGGCGGTGGTGGTCTCCGCCGCCATCGAGGCCGAGATCAGCCAGATGGACGCGGCCGACCGGGGCGAGTTCCTGGAAGGGCTGGGCCTGTCCGATTCCGGGCTGGATCGCGTCATCGCCGCCGGCTACGGGCTGCTCGGCCTGCTGACCTACTTCACCGTGGGGCCGAAGGAGGCGCGCGCCTGGACCATCACCCGCGGCATGAAGGCGCCGCAGGCCGCTGGCGTCATCCATGGCGATTTCGAGCGCGGCTTCATCGCCGCCGAGACCATCGCCTATGACGACTACGTGGCGCTCGGCGGCGAGCAGGGCGCCAAGGAAGCCGGCAAGATGCGGGTGGAAGGCAAGGAATACGTCGTCAAGGACGGCGACATCCTGCTGTTCCGCTTCAACGTCTGAGAACGGCGGGGTGGAGCGTCCACCCCGCTTTTTCACTCTATGGTCGTGAAAGGCAGGGCGATAGAGTGGCCCGCCGGCCCTGCACAACCGGCCAATGACAAGGCCGGCGCCCGCCCGTGGATCTGCACCTACCCACCCTGCTCTCTGTTGGCACGCTGCTCAGCCTGACCATCGGGCTGATGTGGCTGGTGCTTTCCTTCGACCGGCACCGGGCGCCGGGGCTGCGGGAATGGGGGCTGGCGGTTCTCGGCGTCGGCCTGTCGGCGCTGCTGGTGGGGCTGCGCGGCCATCTGCCGGACCGTGTCTCGATCGATCTCGGCAATGCGCTGACGCTGCTCTCCCTCGGCCTCGCCTGGATCGGCGTCCGCCGCTTCGACCAGCGCCGCACCCCGTTCTGGCTGATGCTGCTGCCGCTCCTGGCCTGGCTCGGCCTGCGCCAGCTGCCCGGCCTGACCGAGACGCGGGAGATGCGCGTCATCATCATGTCGCTGCTGACGGCGCCGCTGAGCCTCGGCATCGCCTGGGAGTTCTGGCGCGACCGGGCGGAGCACCGCCTGTTCCGCACCCTTCTCAGCCTCAGCTTCGCCCTGCAAGGCGTGCTGGTGCTGCTGCGCGTGCCGGTGGCGCTGGCGCAGCCGGAATGGCACGCCGGCCCCGAGCTGCCGCAGCGCCTGTGGTTCAGCCTGGTGCTGGTGCAGGGCATGCTGCACTGCGTTTTCACCAGCTTCTGCCTGATGGCGCTGTTCCGGGCGCGCGGCGAGCAGCGCGCCCTGGCCGCCTCCGCCGCCGCGCGCGAGGCGGCGGAGGCCTCCAACGCCGCCAAGTCCCGCTTCCTGGCGCGGATGAGCCACGAGCTGCGCACCCCGCTCAACGGCGTGCTCGGCATGGCGCAGATCCTGGGCGCGCGGGACGACCTGCCCGGCCCGGCGCGCGAGGAGGTGGCGGTGATCAACCGCGCCGGCCGCCACCTGCTGGCGCTGGTAAACGACGTGCTGGACCTCGCCCAGGTGGAGGCCGGCCGCCTCACCCTGGCGCGGGAGCCGGTGCCGCTGCGCGCCCTGCTGGAAGGCGCGCTGGAGCTGCTGCGCCCCGAGGCGTCGGGCAAGTCGGTCGCCCTGCGGCTGGAGCTGGAGCCCGGCTGCCCCGAGGCGGTGCTGGGCGATGCGCGGCGGCTGCGGCAGGTGCTGCTGAACCTCGCCGGCAATGCCGTGAAGTTCACCCCCCGGGGCGGCTGGGTGCGGCTCTCGGTACGGGCGGTGGAGGACGGGCTGCGGCTGGAGGTGCTGGACACCGGCCCCGGCATCCCGGCGGCGCAGCGGGCCCAGCTCTTCCGCGACTTCAGCCGCCTCACCGCGCTGGAGGCCGAGGGGCATGGCCTCGGCCTCGCCATCACCGATGGGCTGGTGCAGGCCATGGGCGGGCGGATCGGCGTTCTGCCGGGGCCGGAGGGGCGCGGCAGCCTTTTCTGGGCCGAGCTGCCGCTGCCGCCGGCGGCGTTGCCGGCGGCCCCGGCGCAGGCGGGGGCGATGCCGCACATGCTGCCCCTGGCCACGCCGCTGCGCATCCTGGTGGTGGACGACGTGCCGCTGAACCGCATGGTGGCGCAGACCATGCTGCGCCAGGCCGGGCACAGCGTGGCCGAGGCCGCCAGCGGCGAGGCGGCGCTGGCCCACCTGCAGGCTTGCCCGGTCGACCTCGTGCTGCTCGACCTGCAGATGCAGGGCATGGACGGGCTGGAGACCACCCGCCGCATCCGCGCCGAGGAGGCGCGCCGGCCGGGCGGCGGGCGCATCGCCATCCTGGGGCTTTCCGGCACCGATGCCAGGGAGGGATGGCCGGACTGCCTGCAGGCGGGCATGGATGGCTACCTGCCCAAGCCGTTGCAGCGCGAGGCCCTGCTGCGGGCGTTGCGCGCCCTGCGCCGCCAGGATGCCCTGCCCGCGCGGGCGGCGGCCCTGGGCTGAGCACGAGGCCGGCGGGCCAGAGCCTTTTCCGTTCGCGCTGGCTCACGGAAAAGGCTCCGGCTCATTGTTTTCACGAGCATCTTCACGCGACCGGGCGAAGCGGCCTGCTCGCGATCCGACCTAGAGCGCCCGGGCGTGCGTGGCGTCCGCCGCCGTGACGGCGCGGAAGCCGTGGCGGGCGTAGAAGGCGGCCGCCGCCTCCGTCTCCGTCCGCAGCCGCAGGGTGTGGAAGCGGCCCTCCGCCAGCCCGAGCAGGCGCCCGACCAGCGCGGAGGCGATGCCGCGGCGGCGGGCGGCCGGGCGGACATAGAGGTGCCGCAGCCGCCCGGTTCCCGCATCCGCCGCATAGGGGTCGCGGTTGAGGCCGCACACCGCCAGCAGGACGCCCGCCTCGCAGGCGCCCAGCAGCGCCTCCCCAGGGCCGTCGAAGCGGTTTGTCCGGTCCTGCCATTCCCGCGCCAGCCGGCCGATGAAGCGGAAGCCCTCGGCGGCGGCCTCGGCCCGCAGCGCCTCCAGCCCGGGCGGAAGGTCCGGCAGCCGGATGATGCGGGGCGCCGCGCTCATGCCGGCCGCCTCCTGCTTCACCCCGCCCCATCCTTCCCCGCCTCTTCCTGGCGGGCGCCGTCGAGCAGGGCGCGGCGGCGCGCCTCGGCCTCCGCCTCGCGCGCGCGCTCGGCCGGGGTGCGGCCGAACTTCACCCGGTTGGCGGCGGCCTGCTTCGCCTCGGCGGCGCGGGCGGCGGCCTTCCTGTGCCGGTTCAGGTTGACGATCTCTGCCATCGGCGGAGGATAGACCGCCCCGCCCACAGGAGGAATGCGCCCATGCAGATCGAACTCACCGCCGCCGACGGCCACCGCCTCTCCGCCTGGTGCACGGGGCCGGAGGATGCACGGCAGGCGCTCGTCGTCGTGCAGGAGATCTTCGGCGTGAACCGCCACATGCGGCACGTGGCCGAGGGCTTCGCGCGGCAGGGCTTCCGCGTCGTCTGCCCGGCGCTGTTCGACCGCGCCGAGCGCGGCGCCGAACTCGGCTACGCGCCGGAGGACGTGCAGCGCGGCCTGGCCCTGCGCGGCGCCATCGACCCGGCCGACACGCTGCGCGACATTGAGGCCGCCGCCGCCGCCCTGCCCCAGGGCGCCGCGCGCGGCATCATCGGCTATTGCTGGGGCGGCACCGTCGCCTGGCACGGCGCCACCCGCAGCCGCGCCTTCCAGGCGGCCATCGGCTACTATGGCGGCGGCATCGCCGCGGCGCGGGAGGAGGTGCCCCACTGCCCGGTGCAGCTCCATTTCGGCGAGGCGGACAAGGGCATCCCGCTCACCGACGTGGAGGCCATCCGCGCCGCCCGGCCGGAGGTGGAGGTGTTCGTCTACCCCGGCGCGCAGCACGGCTTCGCCTGCGAGGAACGCGCCTCCTACAGCCCGGCCGATACCATCCTGGCGGAGCAGCGGAGCCTGGGGTTCTTTGCGAAGCATCTGAAGTAGGAAAAGGCCGGGGGAAGGAATTCCCCCGGACCCCCATCTTCTTTCTGCAAGTCTACTCCGCCGGGGCGGGCGCGGCTTGCCACACCTCGGGGCGCAGCTCCTCCCGGCGGTCGGGGAAGAACAGGGCGCAGAGCAGCGTCACGCCGGAGAAGCCGGCCAGCACCAGCAGCGCCATGTCGAGCCGCCCCGTCGCCTCGTGCAGCAGGCCGATCAGCGGCGAGGCGGCGGCGGCGCCGAGGAAGCCCACGAAGAAGCGGATGGAATAGAGCCGCACCCGCAGCGGCGGCGCGATGTAGCGCGCCGTCATCGTCTCATTCACCGTCACCTGGCCGAAGATCGAGGCTGCCAGCGCCGCGGCCAGCGGCAGCACCATCCAGCCCTCGGCGAAGGACAGCGCCAGCATCGCCGGCACCTGCACCAGCGCCATCGGCAGGAACACCCGCTTCAGCGTCATCCGGTCGATCATCCGCCCCACGGTGAACTGCGTCAGCCCGCCGCAGATCGTCACGATGAAGGCCAGCGCGCCGATCACCGGCAGCAGATCCGGGCTGCCGGCCAGCCGCTCCTCCATCAGCTTCGGCAGCAGCAGGGTGAAGGCGTTGAACACCAGCCCCGACACGGCGGCGATGGAGAGCAGCACCACCACCGCCCGCCGCACCACCGCCGGCGGAATGGCGGGGAACGGCTTCGCCGCGCCGCGCGCCGTGGCCATGTCGATGGCCGGCTCGCGCGCATACAGCACGCCCACCACCACGCAGAGCAGCCCCGGCACCAGGAAGGCCCAGCGCCAGCCGAGGGTGGCCACCAGGAAGGCCGTCAGCACCGGCGCCGTCGCCACGCCGAGATTGCCGAACACGCCGTTCAGCCCGACCGCGCGCCCAACCTTCTCGCCCGCCGCCTCCACCAGCATGGCGGTGCCGACGGGGTGGTAGATGGCCGAGAAGGCGCCCATGCCGGCCAGCGCCACCGCCATCCACAGCGGCGAGGGGGCGAGCCCCGCCAGCGCCATGCAGCCGCCCGTGCCGAGGAAGAAGGCCAGCATCAGGGCGCGGCGCCCGAAGCGCGCGGCCAGCCAGCCCATCGGCAGAGAGCCCACGCCGTAGAGCACGAACATGCCGGTGCCGAGCGCCAGGATCGGGCCGTACTCGGTTCCGAAGCGCGCGGGCTCCTGCTGCACCAGCCCCAGCACGGCGGTGGCCAGGATCAGCAGGCTGAAATGGGTGGCGCTGTGCGCCGCGTTGATGAAGGCGATCTGCCGCGTGGCGGGGTGCAGGGACATGGCGTTGGCGTTCCGGTCTTGCCGTTCTTGCCCGGAAGGATAGCCTGGCTGGAAACCGACATCCGGCCAGATCATGTCGCCAAGCCGCCAAATGCCCACCTACATCATCCCCTCGCGCGACCTGCCGCAGGACGCGGTGGACCGCCCGCTGGCCGGCTTCCGGCGCGACTATGCCGATGGCGGCCGCACCCCGCGCCATGCCCACCGCCGCGTGCAGCTCATCTATGCCAGCCAGGGCGTCATGCGCATCACCACGGACGCGGCGGGCTATGTCGTGCCGGCGGGCCGCGCGCTGTGGGTGCCGGCCGGGCTGCCGCACGCCGTGGCCACGCAGGGCGTGGTGGCGATGCGCGCGCTGTTCCTGCGCGAGGACGCGGCGCGGCACGGCCCGCCCGGCGTGGCGGTGCTGGCCGTCTCGCCCCTGCTGCGGGAGCTGATCCTGGCCGCCTGCGAGGAGCCGCCCGAATGGGACCCGGAGGGCCGCGCCGGCCACCTCGCCGCGCTGATCCTGGACGAGATCCGCCGCGCCCCCACCCTGCCGCTCGGCGTGCCGCAGCCGCGCGACCCGCGCCTGCTGCGCCTGGCCGAGGCGCTGCACGCCCGCCCCGACAGCGGCCTGACCCTGGAAGGCTGGGCCGCCGAGGTGGGCGCCAGCGCCCGCACCCTCTCCCGCCTGTTCCGCGCCGAGACGGGGATGAGCTTCGGCGCCTGGCGGCAGCACTGGCGCCTGGCCGAGGCGGCGGCGCTGCTGGAGCGGGGCGTGCCGCCGGCCCGCGCCGCGGCGCTGGTGGGCTATGCCAGCGCGCCGGCCTTCGGCGCCGCCTACCGCGCCGCCTTCGGCGTCACGCCCGGCCGGGCACGACAGGAAGGGACACGCTGGGAAGGTCTGGGGCAGCAGGCGCCCACCGCCCAGGAATTGCATGATGTCGGCAACCTGCCGAGGCAAGCCTGAGAAGACTCATCCAAGCCTTCACCAGATGCGCACGCCACCGCTTCGATCGCGGCGCTCAACTGCGCCTTCTCGATCCTGCTTACCTGCCGGCCTGTTCGCTTCGCCCGGATGTCTGGCCAGGTGATAGGCCCTTCCATCCATCTTGCCTCAATCCAGAACCGGTATAAGTTCAGACTAATTTTTCAATTTTTCGTAGAAAGCGTCCAAGCTGCCGTTATGCCCTTTTCCAATTCAATAAAGACGTTTTCCTGGCCTTTGGCCGCTACCGACGGTTTGCGGGGGCACTGAACGGTGCTGTGGCAGATTCTACACGCGGCCCTCTCCAATCCGCTTAACAGCCTCTTCACGAGCGTGACGCTAGGCCTCGCGGCCTGCGCCATGCTGGGTGTCTTCCTCCGCTCCGGACCCCTGCACCGGCTGAGCGGCGCGGCGCCCGGTCTGCTCACCGCCATTGGCGTGCTGGGCACTTTCGTCGGCATCCTCGTCGGCCTCATCGGCTTCGACGTGTCGGACATCTCGCGCAGCGTGCCGCAATTGCTGGAAGGCATGAAGACAGCCTTCGTCACCAGCGTCTTTGGCATGGGTAGCGGGATTGTCGTGAAGCTGGCCTCTGAACTGGCGGCCCGCGGCGAGGGCGCGGACGAGCCAAAAGGGGTGGAGGACGTGCTCTCGGCGCTCGGTGCGTTGCGTCAGGAGGAGGTGCAGACCCGGCAGGATCTGGCTGGCGCCCTTGAGAGAATGCGGCTGGCGCTCACTGGCGATGCTGAAAGCAGCCTTGTGACGCAGCTCCAGCGCCTGCGCAACGATGTCACGGACGAGATCAAGGTAAGCAGGCAGGCTCATGCAGAGGTAATCTCGGCAATTTCCGCCGAGATCCAGAAAATCTCCACGACACTTACGGAAAGCACCTCCAAGGCCATCATTGAGGCGTTGGAGGGTTCGATACGAGACTTTAACCAAAAGATTACCGAGCAATTTGGTGACAACTTTAAACAACTGAACATCGCGGTAGGCCGCCTTCTGGAATGGCAGGAGAATTACCGCCAGCAGATGCAGGCCAATGCTGAGGCGCTGCGGGAAGGGGCCGATGGCCTCCAGGCCGCCCGTGCCGGCCTGGAGGCCATCGGCGGCCAGGCGGCCGCGCTGGTCAGGGCAGCCAGCGACATGCAGCATCTCCTCGATGGCCTGGGCAACACCAAAGCCGAGCTGGATGCACGTCTGCAGAGCTTTCAGCAAATGGCCCAGGCGGCCATCGCCGCCATGCCCATTATTCAAGTGCGCATCGAGGAACTCACCAGCGGCTTCGCCACGCAGGTCGAGGCCGCCACCCGGCAGGTCAGCCTCATGGCGGACAGCCTGCGGCAGGAGAGCGAGCGGTTCGTCGGAGCCGTAGGGGAGGCTTCCAGCCGCAGCAATGCCGCAGCGGCCGAGGCGGCGGCGGAACAGCGGAAGATGCTGGGCGAACTGTCCCAGGGCTATGGCAGGATGCGGGAGGATGCCGCCGCCATTGGCGCCGACCTGCGCCACGCCATCGAGGCCGCTGGCGATGCCTTGCGCGCATCGCTTAGGGATTCGCAGGCAGAGCTGCAACAGACCTCGGCCGAGCATATCCGTGCCATCGCACAGCAATTGCAGAACACGACCAACGACGAGTTCCGCCGCATAGCCATCGGCCTAGACGATCAGGTCAAGCAGCTGGACGACGCGATGAAGAAGGAGCTGGAGCGGGCCCTGACGGCGCTTGGGTCGCAGCTTGTCTCCCTCACCGGGCAGTTCGTCGAGGACTACAGCGTTCTGACACGGAGGATGCGCGAGGCGGTGAACGACATGCGGAACGACGCCGCATGAGCTCCGGCCTGTTCCGCCCCCGCCCGAAGCGCGGAGATGATGGAGAGCACTGGCTGACCGTCTCCGACCTGATGTCGGGACTGATGGTGATCTTCCTCTTTGTGGCGGTCACCTACCTGCAACCCTTGGCAAGTCAGGCCGAGAAGCTGAGGGATTCGAACTCCGACCTCTCAGCAGCCCGCGAGCGAATCCGGGATATCGTGGTGGCATTCAGCGAGGACGAGGAGAAGATCGCACAGGAGCTGGAGCGGGAACTGGCGGCGGACCTGCCACGCTGGGGCGCCGAATTGGATCGCCCGACACTGACCATACGCTTCCGCGCCCCCGACCTGCTCTTCGAGCAAGGCGAGGCACGGCTGACGGCCCAGTTCCGGCGCCTACTGGACGAGTTCCTTCCGCGCTACCTCAGCATCCTCCATTCCAATGCCCAGAGCATCGAGGAGGTCCGCATCGAAGGGCACACCTCGAGCGAGTGGCGTGGCGCCGCCGGCGCGGCTGATGCCTTCTTTCGCAACATGGACCTGTCGCAGCAGAGGACCCGTGCCGTGCTGGAGGTCATCCTGACCGCGCGCGGGCTTGAGGCCTTCCGCGGCTGGGCCCAGAGGACCGTTACCGCCAACGGCATGTCGTCGGCACGGCCCGTCATGCGGGCCGGCATGTCCTGGGTGGAGGACCCGGACCGCTCCCGCCGCGTCGAGTTCCGCGTTGTCACCCGCGCACGGGAGCGCATTATGCGGGTTCTGGAGGAGGTGAAGCCGTGAAGCTGGAATTCAGCTTCGAAGCGCTGGACCACCTGCGCCAGCGTATGGGGGCGAGGCTGAGGCCTTGGCGAGCGGACATCAGCCTCGAGAAACTTGCGGACCTGCCCTTCCCCTCAGATGTCGAGGTGGAAACCAGCGACCTTGGAACCCTCCAGGTCGGCGAGGCCAAAACCATCCTTCGAGATGGGCAGCGGGTCTTCCTGTACATCCGGGAGTTCAATGTAGCGGCGGGCAGCTTCGACGAAGCCTGCGCGGACCCCTCCAATCTGCGGAAGTTCCATGTCGTCTGGTGCAAAGCCCTCCTGCAAATGAAGGCGGAGGGTAGGTTTGCCAGATACATTTCCAGCGACAAGGTCGACACCCCTTTCGGAGTTGCCTTGCATCTGCAGAACGGGGACTGGGCTTGCGGCGAGACTGAATTGCATGTCTGCAGGTTTTGCCTCGCCGAAACAAATTGGGAAGACTATCAGGCCTCCACCGCTCAGAGGCGGGCGGAAATTGTCAAGAGATTCTCTCGCCGGCGTTTCCTGGAGACGAATCACACCCGGTTCGCGGAAATTCCTGAAAAGACAGACCGGGATGCCCCCGTCGCCGGTTATGCGGAAGACTGGAAGGACCGCTCCCATCAGTACCGGGCCATGATGCAGTATCGTTGCGAGGATTGCGGGGTGGATTGCAGCAGCCGCAGGCACCTTCTGGATACACACCACCTGAACGGCGTGAAGAATGACAACCGCAACAACAATCTAAGGGCATTGTGCAAGGTCTGCCACGGGAAACGCCACCCAAATTGGTACAAAATTTCAGAGCAAGACAGGAACTCCCTCGAGGCTCTTCGGCAGGAGCAGGCCCGCGCAGGACGTTGAGGCTGCCCGCAGACAGAGCAGGGATAGAAGGTTTCCCGGCCGGAGATCCGTACTTTTGGCAGTTCGCCGAAACCATGCCGGAACGGCTGATGCGGGGCCTGGGCCAAGCCTGGCGAATTTCTCTATCCGCCGGGCCGCTTCACTCATGCTCTGTCCCCGCTTGGCGCCTGAGTGGCCGCGCTGGAAAAAAGCGCTGCCCCACTTGCATCCGGTCTTCCCCGTCCGAGCGATTGCGGCAATCTCCCGCGCCATGCGCTGTCTCCCGCCGCTGCTCGCCACCTTCCTCGCCGCCCTCCTGGCCACTCCCGCCGCCCTGCCGGTGGCGGCGCAGGACCTGCCGCTGCATGGCGGGCCGGTGCGCGCCCTGGCCATGGCGGCCGATGGCGGCCGCATCGCCTCGGGCGGGTTCGACCAGGCGGTGATGCTCTGGCCGCCGGACCTCTCCCGCCCGCTCTCCGTCACCCGCTGGCACGGGCAGGCGGTGCAGGCGCTGGCGGCGCTGCCGGGCGGCGGCTTCGCCAGCGGCGGCGCCGATGGCCGCATCGCCCTCTGGCCCGCCGCGGGCGGCGCCACCCCCGCCCGCGTGCTGGAGGGGCATGGCAGCGCCATCGCCGCCCTGGCCGCGCGCGGGGCCTGGCTCCTCTCCGCCAGCTGGGACGGCACGGCGCGGCTCTGGCCGCTGGCCGGCGGCGCGCCGCGCGTGCTGGAGGGCCATGAAGGGCAGGTGACGGGCGCCGCCTTCCGCGCCGATGGCCTGCCGGTGACGGCGGGCGCCGACGGCACGCTGCGCGGCTGGCCCGCCGATGGCCCGCCCCGGCTGCTGGCCACCTATGGCCTGCCGCAGACCGCCCTGCTCGCCCTGCCCGACGGCACCCTGGCCAGCGCCGGGGTGGATGGTGCCATCCGCCTGCTCGGCCCCGCCGGGCGGGAGCGGCGGCTGCAGGCCGGCTCCTCCCCCCTCGCCGCCCTGGCCGCCACGCCGGATGGCGCGCTGCTGGCCGCCGCCGGGCCGGGGGGCGGCGTCTTCGTCTGGTCGCTGCCGGAGGGGCGGCTGCGGCACAGCCTGCCCTCGGCGGGGCAGCCCGTCTGGGCGCTGGCCTTCGCGCCGGATGGCACCCGCCTCTGCGCCGCCGGCGCCGAGCGCCGCCTGGCCGCCTTCGACATGGCGAGCGGCGCGGCCCTCGGCGCCGAGCCCGCCCCGCCGCCCGAGCGCGTGGCGGGGCTCGACCTGCACGGCGCCCGCGTGTTCCGCGCCTGCGGTGCCTGCCACAGCCTGACGGCGCCGCCCGAGGGGCAGGCGGACCTGAAGGCGGGGCCCCATCTGGCCGGGCTGTTCGGCCGCCGCATGGGCAGCATCGCCGGCTATGCGTATTCCGAGCGCCTGTCCCGTGGCGACATCGTCTGGACGAAGGAGACGGTGGCCGATCTCTTCACCCGCGGCCCCGACGTGGTGACGCCGGGGACGCGGATGCCGGTGCAGACCATCGGCGATGACGACGACATGGCGGCGCTGCTGCGCTTCCTCGAACAGGCGACGAAGGACTGAACCCATGCATGACCCCGTGCGCGCCGCGATCCAGGACGAGCCGGGCGCCGCGATCGGTGCCGCCGGCTATGTCGCCCTGCCCGCCGAGGCGGCGCGGGCGCTGTTCGACCCCGAGGGCACCGCGCTCTCCGGCCCGGCCTGGGCCGAGTTCGCGCGGAGCTGGGAGGCGCTGGAGCCGGACGCCCACATGGCCGATGGCGGCCGCTACCGGCTGCGCCGCCACGCCGTGTTCCGCCTGCGCGCGGGCGACCCGGCGCTGGCGCGCGCGCCGCACCAGCCGCACTACCAGGGGCTGGAGTTCAACGCGCTCAATGGCGGGGTGCAGCGCTGGTTCGCGCCGGTGACGGAGGCGGCCGCCGCCAGCCCCGCCTTGGCGGCGCTGCTGCGCGGCGCCCGCGCGGTGTTCGACGGCGTGGCGCCGGGGCGGGACTGGCATGTGGAGATGCACCAGTTCCGCATCCAGGCCCGGCCCGACGAGGCCGGCAAGCCGACGCCCGAGGGCATGCACCGCGACGGCGTGGACTATGTTCTGGTGGCGCTGATCGGCCGCGAGAACGTGGCGGGCGGCGAGACCGGCATCCGCGTGGACGGCCAGCCGGGCGAGCGGAGCTTCACCCTCTCCGCCCCGCTCGACACGGTGCTGCTGGACGACCACCGCGTCTGGCATGGCGTGACGCCGATCGCGCCGCTCGACCCGGCGCGGCCTGGGCACCGGGACGTGCTGGTGCTGACCTTCCGGGCGGCCTGATCCGGCAGAAAGAAGATGGGGGCCTGGGGGAATTCCTTCCCCCAGCCTTGCCTACTTCCGCGCCAGCTCCCGCTCCACGACCCGCGCGAAGAACCCGGCGCCGACCGGCAGCAGGTTGTCGTTGAAGTCGTAGGTCGGGTGGTGGACGGGGTTGCTCCCCTTCCCCCCCGCTTCCGCCTGGCCGACGAACAGGAAGGCGCCCGGCCGCTTCTCCAGCATGAAGGAGAAGTCCTCGCCGCCCATGATCGGCAGCCCCTCGCGGATCACCTTCGCCTCGCCGGAGATCTCGGCGGCGGCGTCGGCGGCGCGGGTGGCCTCGGCGGCGTGGTTGATGGTGGGCGGGTAGCGGCGGTGGTAGCGCACCACGGCCTCGGCCCCATGCGCGCGGGCGGTGATGGTGGCGATGTCGGAGATCGCCTGCTCCACCGCGTCCCGCACCTCGGGCAGCAGGGTGCGCACCGTGCCGCGCAGCACCGCCTCGTCGGGGATGACGTTGTCGGCGCTGCCGGCGTGGAACTGGGTGATGGAGACCACCGCGCTGCCGAGCGGGTCCGTCCGGCGGCTGACGATGGATTGCAGCCCGCTCACCACATGCACGCCGACCAGCAGCGGATCGACCGAGAGGTGCGGCAGCGCGCCGTGCCCGCCCTTGCCGCGAATGACGATCTCCACCGTGTCCGACGCCGCCAGGATGACGCCGGGCAGCGCGCGGAAGGTGCCGAGCGGCATGTGCGGGTCGTTGTGGATGCCGTAGACGGCATCGCAGGGGAAGCGGTCGAACAGCCCGTCCTCGATCATCGCCTTGGCGCCGGCCAGCCCTTCCTCGGCGGGCTGGAAGATGAAGTGGACGGTGCCGGCGAAGTTCCGCGTCTCGGCGAGATACTTGGCGGCGCCGAGCAGCATGGCGGTGTGGCCGTCATGGCCGCAGGCGTGCATCGCGCCGGGGTTCTGGCTGCGATACTCGAAGCCGTTGGCCTCGGGCATCGGCAGCGCATCCATGTCGGCGCGGAGCCCGATGCTGCCGCCCTCCCCGCCATTGCCCTTCAGCACGCCGACGAGGCCGGTCCTGCCGAGGCCGCGATGCACCTCGATGCCCCAGCCCGCCAGCTTCTCGGCCACGATGTCGCTGGTGCGCCGCTCCTCGAAGCCGAGCTCGGGGTGGGTGTGGAAGTCCCGGCGCCACGCGGTCATCTCGGGCAGGAAGTCGGCGATGCGGTTGGGGATGGGCATAGGGCGGTGTCCTCGCTCGGAATCAGTATTTTAAGCTTTAAAGTAAATAATCTTCTTTTTCTGAAGAAAAAGAAGCAAAAAGACTTCTTTCAGTTTGGCGTCATGCTTTCCACCAGCGTTTCGGCAACTGACAAAAGTTTTTTGGTTCTTTTTTCCAAAAAAGAACCCTTCCTTTCAGCCGCCACGCGCCCGGTCGGGGTCCACGGCGCGCAGCACGTATTCGTCGATGTTCGGCGCATACTCCCGCCACAGCGCCTCCAGCGCGCCGATCGGGTCCGCGTCGCGGTCGATGCGGAGGTCGGCGTAGGGGAAGCTCTCCTCGGCCACCATCAGCAGCGTGGCGCTGACCAGGGGGCGGCCCTCGCCGCCCGCCGCCTCGCCGGCCTTCAGCGCGTCGATCAGGCGGTCGCCGAGCGGCGCCTCGGGGTGGGCCAGGAAGGCATCGACCATGGCGCGCGGCACCTGGTCGCTGGCCAGGATGTTGCCGATGGCCACGCAGTCGGCGCCATGCGCGTGGTTGTGCGCGGGCTTCACCCGGGCGCCGTGGAAATGCGCGGTGCGGCCGGCGCGGTCGATGGCGGCGAACTGGCGCCAGCCATGATCGGGGGTGCTGGCCTCCAGCGCCGCCACCGTCTCCTGCGCGGTGCAGCCGCTGCGGAGCAGCTCCACGCCGCGCGGGCCGAGGCGGGGGTCGGTGCGGTGCTGCGTCAGCACGCCGCCAATGCCGGCGGCCAGGAAGGGCACGCGGGCGCCGATGCACAGGCCGGAGGTGGTGGCCACGGCGCCGAACTGGCCGGTGCGCGCGCAACGGCCGATCAGGGAAAAGGTCATGGCCGCGCATTCAACGGGCGAAGCATCCGCTTGTCCATCCGGGGGCGGCGCTTTGTCGTGGCGCCACGGGGCGGGGCGGCGTATAAACTCACGATTTCGTGATAATACTTCAGAGGTGGTTTACGCATGGCCCTCCGCCGGGCGGGGCTGCTGCTGCTGGCGCTGCTCCTCCCGCCGGTGGGCACCGGACGGGCCGAGGAGATTCCGGCCACCGGCGGCGATTATGGCGGCGCCGGGCTGATCGAGACGCGCAACGCCCGCTTCCGCGAGGATGGCACGCTGGAGGCCGGCACGGCGCTGCGGCACCAGCGGCGCTTCTGGTTCGTCAACTTCCAGGCCCTGCCCTTCCTGGAGACCACCTTCCGCCTGACCGAGCGCCTGGACGGCACGACGGGGCGCGGCATGACCACCGACCGCGCCTTCGACCTCAAGCTGCGCCTGCTGCAGGAGAGCGACACCACCCCTGCCGTGGCGGTCGGCTTCCAGGACATCATCGGCACCGGGATCTACGCGGGCGAGTACATCGTCGCCTCCAAGCGCTGGCACGGCTTCGACCTCTCGGCCGGGCTGGGCTGGGGGCGCGCGGGCTCGGGCGGCGAATGGACCAGCCCGCTGGCGCTGCTGGATGACCGCTTCCGCGACCGCCCGCGCGATGTCGGGCGTGGCGGCACGCTGCGGCGCAACTGGTTCCGCGGCGCGGATGTGGCGCCCTTCGCCGGGGTGGAGTGGTCGGTGCCGGCGCTGGAAACACCCTGGGGCGCGGTGGAGGGGCTGCGCGCCAAGCTGGAATGGAGCGGCGACGCGCTGCGTGACGAGCGCGGCGGCTACCCCGCCCGCCGCACCGGACTGCGCGGCGAGGCGGCATCCCGCGTCAATCTCGGCCTGCAATGGTCGAACGACTGGCTCGATGCCGGGCTGCACTGGGTGCATGGCACGGACCTGCTGCTGCGCCTCTCGCTGCGGCTGAACCCGGACGACCCGCCCGCCCGCCCGCTGCCCGCGCCGCCCCCCCTGCCCCGCCGCCCGGCCCCCGCCGCCCTCTCGCCCGCAGCCGAGGCGCAGGCGGTGTTCGCGGCGCTGGAGGCCGCCGGCTTCCAGCCCGTGGCCTATCACCGCGCCGGCCTGGTGGCCGAGATCGCGCTGGCCGGCGGCCGTTTCCGGGAGTTCCCGCAGGTGGCGTCGCGGGTGCTGCGCGCCACCCAGGCCGCGCTGCCGCCGGGGGTGGAGATGCTGCGTCTGCGCTGGTGGCAGGCGGGCGCCGAGATTGGCGTGCTGGAGATTCCGCGCGCCGCGCTGGAGGGCGCCGCCTGGCACCGCGCCAGCGCCGAGGAGGCCTGGCTCGGCGCCACCCTGCTGCCCGCCACGGGGGATCTCGCCCCCGGCGCCGCCCGGCCCGGCGGGGTGGACTGGTCCTGGGGCATCGCCCCCACCCTTGGCCTCTCGCTCGGCGATCCCTCGCGCACGCTGCGCTGGCAGGCGGGGCTGGCGGCGGGGGGGCGGGTCGGCCTCGGGCCGGAGGTGCTGGGCGGCGGCTGGGCGCTGGCCGGCTCGGTGCGGCAGGCGCTGCTGGGCAACCTCTCGGGCGGCCTGCCCTCCGACAGCCGGCTGCCCCGCGTGCGCAGCGAGGAGGCCGCCTATGCGCGGGAGGGGCGCACCGCACTGGCCACCCTCTATGCCGAGCGGATCTGGAACCTGGCGCCGGACTGGCTGGCCCGCGCCAGCGCCGGCTACCTGGAGCCGATGTTCGGCGGCCTATCGGGCGAGGTGCTGTGGCGGCCGCGCGAGAAGCCCTGGGCGCTCGGCCTCGACCTGGCCTGGGTGGCGCAGCGGGATTTCGACCAGAAGCTGGGCTTCCAGGGCTATTCGGTGGCCACCGGCCATCTCTCCCTCTACGCCGACCTGCCGGTGTGGAACCTCTACGGCGTGGCGCGCGCCGGCCGCTACCTGGCGGGCGACTGGGGCGCCACGCTGGAGCTGGGCCGGCGCTTCGAATCCGGCATCGAGGTCGGCGGCTTCGCCACCCTCACCAACGTCTCCGCCGCCCGCTTCGGCGAGGGCTCCTTCGACAAGGGCGTCTATGTCCGGGTGCCGCTGGCACTGTTCGGGCGGGAGAGCGCGGAACGCGGCGGGGTGGTGGTGCGCCCGGTGCAGCGCGATGGCGGGCAGCGCCTGGCGATGGACAACCCGCTCTGGGAGGTCTCCCGCGAAGGCCGGGCCGAGGCGCTGCGGCGCGGCGTGCCGGGTTTTTCGCGATAGCGCCCGCTTGGCACGGCGGCGGCCGGCCCTTATGCCGCGGGCCGCTCTCCGGGCGGTTATCAGCTCCACGAGTGGGAACGCTTGACCCGGCGCCCTGGCGACACGACTCTCCACCGCAAGCCGCGCGCCCGGCGGGGTGCCTTCCTGCCCCCGCGCACCGGGCCGCATGAGGAAAAGACACGATGAGCGAACTCACCAAGGCCGTCAGCGACGACAGCTTCAAGCAGGATGTGCTGCAGGCCTCCGGCCCCGTGCTGGTGGATTTCTGGGCCGAGTGGTGCGGCCCCTGCCGCATGGTGGCGCCGATCCTCGACGAGGTCGCCAAGGACTATGCCGGGCAGCTCACCATCGCCAAGGTGAACATCGACGAGAACCCGATGACGCCGAACGAGTACGCGGTGCGCGGCATCCCGACGATGATCCTGTTCAAGGATGGCAAGCCGGTGGACACCAAGGTCGGTGCCCTGCCGAAGAGCCAGCTGAAGGACTGGATCGCCACCGCGCTGGGCAAGTAACGGCTTGGCGGGGACGCGGAGCCACGGCCGGCGCGGGGCGATCGCCCTGGCCGGCGGCGTGCTGGCCGGGGTCTTCGCCCCCGCCTGCGCGCAGACGACAGGTGCCTCCGGCCAGGGAGCGGGCGCGGTGGTGCGGAGCGAGGCCACGGCCTTCCGCGTCGTCCGCTTCGCCGAGGGGCTGGAACACCCCTGGGGCGCCGCCTTCCTGCCCGACGGGCGGATGCTGGTGACGGAGCGCCCCGGCCGGCTGCGGCTGGTCAGCCGCGAGGGGCAGGTCTCCGCCCCGCTCTCCGGCGTGCCGCCGGTGGCCGCCGCCGGCCAGGGCGGGCTGCTCGACATCCGCCTCGCACCCGATTTCGCGGAAACCCGCGAGCTGTATTTCTGCCAGGCCGCCAGCGTCTCCGGCGGCAACCTGACACGCCTCTCCCGCGCCCGCCTCAGCGCCGACGCTGCCTCGCTGGAGGCGGTGCAGACCCTGCTCGACGCCACGCCGGCGCAGACGGGCAACGGCCATTATGGCTGCCGCATCGCCTTCGGCGGCGACGGCAAGCTCTACATGACCACGGGCGACCGCCAGCGCGACAGCGACCGCGCCCAGGAGATGGGCGACCTCGCCGGCAAGCTGCTGCGGCTGGAGCGCGACGGCCGCCCCGCCGCCGGCAACCCCTTCCTCGGCCGCGAGGGGGTGCGCCCCGAGATCTACGCTTCCGGCATCCGCAACCCGCAGGGGCTGGCGGTGAACCCCGCCACTGGCACGCTGTGGGAGGTGGAGATGGGCCCGCGCGGCGGCGACGAGATCAACCTCGTCCGCGCCGGGGCCAATTACGGCTGGCCGGTGGTGGGGCATGGCGTGGCCTATAGCGGCGCGCGCATCCACGAGGCGGAATCCCGCCCCGGCATGCAGGACCCGCTGCGCCACTGGACGCCCTCGATCAGCCCCTCCGGCGCCACCTTCTACACGGGCGATGCCTTCCCCGCCTGGCGCGGCAACCTGTTCCTGGCGACGCTGAGCAGCCAGGGCCTGCTGCGCCTGACCGTGGAGGGCGACCGCGTGACCGGCGAGGAACGGCTGCTATGGGGCCAGCAGCGCCTGCGGCAGGTGGCGCAGGGCCCCGACGGCTTCCTCTACCTGCTGACCGACGAATCCCGCGGCCGCATCCTGCGGCTGGAACCCGCCGGAAGCTGAGGCCGGCGGCGGGGCGGCAGAAAACCCGCCCCGCCCTGCCTACTACTTCGCCAGCGCGGCCCGGACCTCCTCCAGCACCGCCTGCCGCACCGCCGCGCGCGCCTCCGGCTGGCCGCCGCCATGCGGGTTCCTCTGCACGCAGTCATCGCTGTAGGCGAAGGGCGCCCCGGTGGCGGCGTTGACCAGCCGCCCCGGCTCCCGCTCCTCGATGACGCAGGCCCTCAGGGTCTGGGAATGGGTGGCGACGCCGGGGGCATCGCTCAGCGGCGAGTCGAAGCCATGATGCGCACCGGGATAGGTGGCGAGGGCGATGTCGGCGCCGCCCTCCCGCATCCGCGCCACCTGCGCGGCGCAGCTGCGCGCCAGGGTGTAGTCGTCCGCCTCGCCATGGAACAGGCGGATGGGCCTCGCCACCATCCGGGTGTCGTCGCGGTAGCGGGCGGAGCAGTCGGGGTAGAAGGCGAGATAGGCGGCGAAGCCGATGCCGGAACGGTTCCACAGCCGGTGGAAGCGCTCGGTGGCGGCGTAGAGCGCCGCCTTGCCGCCGCGCGAGAAGCCGATCAGCACGATCCGCTCCGGATCGACGCGCGGGTGCCGCGCCAGCACCTCCAGCGCGCCATAGAGGTCCAGGATCAGGTTCAGCCGGCCGAGCTTCGCCTGGTCGGTGTTGGTGGCGACAAGGCCGCGCGCGGTGAAGCCGTCGATGACGAAGGTGGCGAGGCCCTCGGCGTTCAGCAGCCGTGCCCAGGCCTCGATCCCGCCATCGATGCCGCCCGAGCCGTGCATCAGCACCGCGACGGGCAGCCGGCCCGCCTGCCAGGCCGTCTGCCCGGGCGGCAGGCGCAGCTCGCCCGCCGTGGTCACCGCCTGCCCCGCCCCGGCCTCGCCCCGCAGGAATTCGGCATCGCTCAGCGTGCGGGAGGGGATGGCGTGCAACTCGATGCGGCCGGGAAGGCTGGCGGCCTCCTGCCCGGCGGCGGGCGGGACGGGCAGCGACAGCAGCAGCAGCGCGGCCAGAAGGCAAAGGGCGGGATGCATCGGGCGTCTCCTCACCGCGCGCGTGCGGGTGGCCGGGGCGGAGAGGAAAGCGCGTTCCACCCCCCGGCGCCAAGGGAAAGCGCCAAGGGAAAGCCACCCGGCGCGGCTCAGGCGATGGCGATGCCGCGCCCGGCGAAGAAGCGGCCGAACACCGCGGGCGGCAGGGAGACGTCCCGCTGCGCCGCCGCCTCGTGCCCCGAGGGGTTGTGGAAGGTGATGGCCCCAGGCGTGGCGGCGGTGACCAGCACGAGATGGCCGCCCGTGTGCGGCGGCGCGCGCTCCGGCCAGCGGATGTCCTTGTGCACCGAGGCGATGAAGTAGCCGCCCCCCGCCAGCAGCGGCGCGATCTCCGCCGCCGCGAGATCCAGGCGGATCGTGGCGCGCAGGCCGAAGCGCGCGGCGACGTAGCGCAGGAAGGGCGCGTAGATCAGGCCACGGATCTGCCCGTCCGGCTCCTCCACATAGCCGCCCTCGGCGGCGCAGCCGCGCGCCAGCTCCAGGATGGGGTGCGCCACGCCGGTGCGCGCGGCCAGCACCATCTTCAGGCAGGCCATGCCGCAGAGATGCCCGGCCCAGCGGGCGTATTCCTCGACGCTGGCGGCGCCCGAGCCGCGCCAGGCCGGGTCGCGCAGCAGCGCGGTCTCGGCGCCCTCGGCCAGCACGGCGGCCGTCATGCCGGGGGTTTCCCACTGGCTGAAATAGGGGGTGCGGGTGGGCTCGGTCACGGCGGGGCTCTCGGGCGGGAAGGACAGGGCGACGCCGCCCCCCCGGCCGGGGGGTGGCGTCGCGGGCTTTCAGCTCCGGCGCGCCGCCAGCGCCCAGAGCCGCGGCCCGACCAGCCCGAGCAGCGCCAGCAGCAGGATGCTGAGCGAGACGGGGCGGGTGACGAAGGTGGTCCAGTCGCCCTGGCTGATGGTCAGCGCCTGGCGCATCGCCTGCTCCGCCATCGGCCCCAGGATCATGCCGATGACCACCGGCGCCTGCGGGAACTCGAAGCGCCGCATGAACATGGCGATGATGCCGATGCCGTAGAGCAGCATCAGGTCCACCACGGAGTTGCTGATGCCGTAGGTGCCGATGGTGGCGAAGACCAGGATGCCCGCGTAGAGCTGCGGCGTCGGGATCTTGAGGATGCGCGCCCAGAGGCCCACCAGCGGCAGGTTCAGCACCACCAGCATGATGTTGGCGATGTAGAGCGAGGCGATCAGCGTCCAGACCAGCTCGCCCTGGCTGGTGAACAGCAGCGGCCCCGGCTGGATGCCGTAGGACTGGAAGGCCGAGAGCATGATGGCGGCGGTGGCCGAGGTGGGCAGGCCCAGCGTCAGCATCGGCACCAGCACGCCGGCGGCGGCGGCGTTGTTGGCCGCCTCAGGCCCCGCCACGCCCTCGATGGCGCCGGTGGTGCCGAACTCCTCCGGGTGCTTCGAGAGCTTCCGCTCGGCGTAGTAGCTGAGCATGGTGGGCATCTCGGTGCCGCCCGCCGGCATGACGCCGAAGGGGAAGCCCAGCAGCGCGCCGCGGAACCAGGGGCCGGTGGAGCGCTTCCAGTCCTCCTTCGTCATCATCAGCCGGCCGACCTCGCGCACCTCCTGCTTGCCCTCCATATGGCGCCAGGCGAGGTAGAGCGTCTCGCCCACCGCGAAGAGGGCGACGGCGACCAGCACCACGTCGATGCCGTCCAGCAGCTCGGGGATGCCGAAGGTCAGGCGCGGCTGGCCGGTCTGCAGGTCGATGCCCACCAGCCCGATCAGCAAGCCGAGGCCGAGCGAGGCCAGCCCGCGCAGCGCCGAGCCGCCCAGCACCGCCGAGACGGTGACGAAGCACAGCACCATCAGCGAGAAATACTCGGCCGGCCCCAGCTTCAGCGCCAACTCGACGACGATGGGGCCGAGGAAGGACAGGCCCAGCGTGCCGATGGTGCCGGCGATGAAGCTGCCCACCGCCGCCGTGACCAGCGCCGGCCCGGCGCGGCCGTTGCGCGCCATCTTGGCGCCTTCCAGCGCGGTGATGATGGAGCCGCTCTCGCCCGGCGTGTTGAGCAGGATGGAGGTGGTGGAGCCGCCATACATGGCGCCGTAGAACACGCCGCAGAACAGGATGAAGGCGCCGGTGGCGCTCACCTGGAAGGTGATGGGCAGCAGCAGCGCGATGGTCAGCGCCGGGCCGATGCCGGGCAGCACGCCGATGGCGGTGCCGAGGAAGCAGCCGAGCAGCGCCCAGCCGAGATTGGTGATGGTGAGCGCGTTGCCGAAGCCGAAGGCCAGGCCGGACCAGACATCCATGGAGCTACAGAATCCCTTCCAGGATGCCGGCGCCGATATTGACGCCCAGCAGCTTGTCGAAGGCCAGATAGGCGCCGAAGGTGACGGCCAGCCCGATGCCGAGATCGCGCAGCGGGTGGCGGCTGCCGAAGGCGGCGGCCACCAGCACGAACTGCGCCGTGGCGGCGAAGACGAAGCCCAGCGTGTCGATCAGCGCCAGGTTCGCCACCAGCCCCGCGCCGAGCAGGCCGAGGGCGCGCCAGTTGGTGGGCGGCGCCTCCGCCACCTCCGGCAGGGTGTGCGACCAGCCGCCGCGCAAAGCGGAGAGGGTCAGCCCCGCCCCCACCACGCAGACCATGCCGCCCACCAGGTAGGGGGTGAATTTCGGCCCCACCTGCGCATAGAGCGGGGTGGTGGGAATGATGGCGGCCTGCCACAGGCAGAGCAGGCCGAGCAGCAGCACCAGCCCCCCCACCACGAGGTCGGACCGCCGCAGCGCGGCCCGCATCCGGGCATCCGGCACCGGGGCGTCGGCAGGGCCCGGCATGGTGCCGGGCTCTCCGGTCGTGCCGGTCATGCTCAGATCAGGCCGATTTCGCGCAGCACCTCGGCGGTGGCCGCCTCGTCGCGCTTCAGGTAGGCCTCGAAGGCCTCGCCGGGCAGGAAGGCGTCCTCCCAGCCCTGGCGCTCCATCATCTCCTTCCAGGCCGGCAGCCCGTGCAGGGTGGTGACGAACTTCACCAGCCCCTCGCGCGTCTCCGGCTTGATGCCCGGCGGGCCGAACACGCCGCGCCAGTTGCCCAGGGTGATGTCGATGCCGCTTTCCTTCAGCGTCGGCACGTCGGGCAGGCTGCGCGTCTCGCCGGTGGTGGCCAGCGCCCGCATCCGCCCGGCCTTGATCTGCTCGGCGAATTCCGAGACGCCGGAGATGCCGGCCTTCACCTGCGCGCCGAGGATGGCGGCCTGGGCCGGCCCGCCGCCGGCGAAGGCGACGTAGGAGGCCTCCTTGGCCGAGCGGCCCTGGCTCTTCAGCAGCAGGCCGAGCACGATGTGGTCGATGCCGCCGGCGCTGCCGCCGGCCACCGAGGTGCCGCCCGGGTTGCTCTTCAGCGCGTCGAGGAAGCCCTGCAGGTCCTTGATGTCGCTGCCGGCGGGCACGACGATGATGCCCGGCTCGGTGGTCATGCGCGCGATCGGCGTCACGTCCTTCAGGCCGAAGGGCGACTTGTTGGCCAGCACCGAGCCCACCATGACGGCGCCGCCGACCAGGATGCTGCCCTCGCGCCCGCGGCGCTGCGAGATGAAGCGCGGCAGCCCCACCGTGCCGCCGGCGCCGCCGACATTCTCGAACTGGAAGTTGCCCACCAGCCCGGCCTGGCGCGCCACCTGCTCGATGGCGCGGCCCAGCCCATCCCAGCCGCCGCCGGGGCCGGCGGGGATGAAGACGTGCAGGGAGGAGTAGAGCTGTTGCTGCTGCTGCGCGCGGGCGCCACCGCCCAGGAGCGGCAGGGTGGCAGCCGCGAGGGCCGTGGAGAGCAGTGTGCGGCGCAGCATAAAATTTCCTCCATAAAGCAGTCGGTTAGAATGATGTTGCGCGAGAATCACCGGTTTCGCAAATCGCAATTTGCGGTTCCGCCCCCGGGCGCCGGTGCTTGCGCTGCGCCGGCCGCCGCCTCATTCTGGCCCGACTTTCGGGAGACGGCGTTGATGCGGCTGCGCGTGGCGATGGTGCTGGCCCTGCTCGCGGCACCAGGGCTGGCGGGCCTCGTGGCGCCACGCTGGCTGCCGCCCCTCTTGTCCGCCATGCCGGCCGAGGCCCGCCAGCCCGGCGCCGCCCAGCCCACGCCCCCCGCCGCCGCCCCCGCCCGCCCCGCCGCGCCGCAGGAGCGCGAGGCGGTGGTGGCCAACGAGCTGGGCCTGCCGCTGCGCGAGCTCTACATCGCCCCCGCCGGCAGCGTCGAGCAGGGGCCGGACCGGCTGGGCGAGGACAGCCTGCCCAGCGGCGCCGCGCTGCGCGTGCCGCTCGGCCGGCAGCGCCTCTGCCTGTTCGATGTGCGCGTGGTGCTGGCCGATGGCAGCGCCGAGGAGAAGCGCGGCGTCGATCTCTGCCGCAGCAGCCGCGTCACCTTCGGCGACCCCAGCGCGCCGCTGCGCGAGGCGACGGTGGTGAACGACACCGACCTCGCGCTGCGCGAGCTCTACGCCATGCCGAGCGGCGCCCCCGGGCGCGGCCCGGACCGGCTGGGCACCGAGACGGTGGCGCCCGAGGCCACCACCCGCCTGCGCCTCGGCCGCGCGCGCGAATGCCTCTTCGACCTCACCGCCGTGTTCGAGGACGACACGGTGGAGGAGCGCCGCCGCGTCGATCTCTGCCGCAACAGCCGTGTCAGCTTCGGCGACCCCGCCATCCCCTGGCGGGAGGCCGAGATCGCCAACGGCACCGGCCGCGCCATCCGCAACCTCTATGCCGGCACGGCAACCGGCACGGCGAACGGCACGGGCGCCGCCGGGCGCTCCGGCGCCCCGGCCTGGGGCCATGACCGGCTCGGTCCGGTGATGGTGGAGCCCGGCACCACCTTCCGCCTGCGGCTGCGCAGCCGCGCCTGTCAGCTGGACCTGCGCGTGGTGTATGACGACGAGACGGCGGAGGAGAAGCCGGGCGCCGATCTCTGCGCCGGCACCTCCATCCTGTTCGACGGCAGCGGCATCCCGCGCCCGCCGGAGCGCGCCTTCACCCTGCTCAACCGCCACGCCGCGCCGGTGCAGGAGGTCTATGCCTCCGCCACCGACGACACCGACTGGGGCGAGGACCGCCTGCCCGGCGGCGCGCTGGAGCGCGGTGCCCGCGCCGAGGTGGTGCTGCGCAGCGCCTGCGAGATCGACCTGCGGGTGGTGTTCGGCAATGGCGGCGCCGAGGAGCGGCGCGGCGTGAACATCTGCGACACCGCGCTGATCGTGCTGCGCCCCGGCTGGGTGCTGGCGGAGCGGCTGGACCAGGGCGCCGGCACGCTGGAGCAGGGCCCGCCGCGCGAGGGCAGCGTGCGCCTGCGCAACGCCGGCCCGGCGCCGCTGGTCGAGCTGTACGTCGATGCCGTGGGTGCGCCGCGCGGGCCGGACCGGCTGGGCAGCACCGTGCTCGGCCGTGGCGAGACGCTGGATTTCGCCCCGCCCGAGGCGGTGGGCTGCACCGGCCACCTGCGCGCCGTCTTCCGCGACGGGCGGGAGGTGGACCGACCCCGCTTTGACCTGTGCTCCGGCACCGAGGTGGCCCTGCCATGATGCGCCTTCCCGCCGCCGGGCTGCTGGCCCTGGCCCTGCTGTCCGCACCCCCGCTGCTTCCCGGAGCCGCCAAGGCCCAGCCGCAGCCCGCCGCCCCGCCCCCGCCCCTGGCCGCCGTGCCGCCGGCGCTGCGCGGCCCCTGGTTCGCCGGCGGCTGCGCCAGCCCCACGGCCATGCTGCACGTCACTGCCCGCGCCGTGGCGCGGCTGCCGGCCGATGGCCCGGCGCGGCTGATCCGCTTCGCCGAATCCCGCGCGCAGGCGGGCTGGACGGTGGGCACCGGCCGTGGCGCCGAGGCGCCGCGCATCCTGCTCCGCGGCGACGCCACGGCGCTGCAGACCGCCGAGCCGGACGCCAAGCTGCGCGACGACCGCCTGCCCGGCGACACCCCGCTCGCCGCCTGGAGCCGCTGCGCCGCGCCGCCGCCCGCCCTGGCCGCGCTGCATGGCGAGGGCCTGGCGATGCTCGGCGCGCTGGAGGTGCTGGAGGCGGCCTGCGGCGGCCCCGGGGCCGGCAGCGCCGGCTGCCTCGCCGCGCTGGTGGCGGAGGGCGACGTCTCGGGCGACGGGCTGCTCTCGGTGGCCGAGATCGCCCGGCTGGTGCGCGGCATGACCTGGGTGATGGCCGCCGCCGAGGATGCCTCGCCGGAGGGCGTGCTGGCGGCCGGCGGCGGCGGCCTGCTGGCCGGCGTCGCCATCGGCCGCTTCGCCATGGAGAGCCTGGATTATGACGGCGACGGTCGCCTTTCCGCCGCCGAGCTGGGCCAGGACCGCACCGCCCTCACCCGCAGCCTGGGCGCCGAGGGCGGCCGGCCGCTGCGGCTGGAGGGCGTGCAGGAAGGCATCGGCCTGCTGCGCGGCCTGCTCGACGGGGTGACGGCCCCCTGAGCGGGCGCGCCGCGCTTTAGAGAATCTTCGCCCGCGCGGCCCTAGGAAGGACATTCCTCCTTCAAGGGAACAGCGGATGCTCTCCTGGCTGCGGCCGCCCGAAAGCGGCGACCAACCCGACGCCTCGCCCGAGGGCGGCACCCTCGGCGCCCTGGCCCGGCAGGCCCTTGAGCAATGCATCATCGCCGTCGTCTCGATCGACGCGCAGAACAACGTCACCTTCTTCAACGCCGCCGCCGAGCGGTTGTGGGGCTACGCCGCCACCGAGGTGCTGGGCCGCAACGTGCGGATGCTGGTGCCGAAGGCGATCCAGCCGCAGCACGACAGCTTCGTGGGCCACCACCGCGACACCGGGGAGGACCGCATCGTCGGCACCTCGCGCGAGGTCGAAATCCACCGCAAGGATGGCAGCGTCATCTGGGGCAGCCTTTCCCTCTCGCGGCTGCGCACGCCGCAGGGCACCGGCTACACCGCCTTCGTGCGGGACGTCTCGGCCGAGCGGGCGGTGCGCGAGGGCATGCGGCAGACGCTGGAGCAGGCGCTGGACGCGGTGGTGACGATCGACGAGCACAACACCGTCACCTTCTTCAACCCGGCGGCCGAGCGGCTCTGGGGCTACGCCGCCGCCGAGGTGGTGGGCCAGAACGTGCGGATGCTGGTGCCGAAGGCGATCCAGCCGCAGCACGACAGCTTCGTGAACCGCAACCGCGCCACGGGGGAGGACCGCATCGTCGGCACCGCGCGGGAGGTCGAGATCCATCGCAAGGATGGCAGCGTCATCTGGGGCAGCCTCTCCCTCTCGCGCATCCGGCTCGATGACGGGCGGCAGACCTACACCGCCTTCGTGCGCGACGTGCATGAGGAGGTGCAGCGGCGCGAGCAGATCCGCCTGCTCTCCATGGTGGCGGACGAGACGGACAACTCGGTGGTCATCTGCGGCCCGGACCGGCGCATCCGCTACGTCAACAACGGCTTCACGCGGATGACGGGCTACAGCGCCGCGGAGGTGCTGGGCCGCATCCCCGGCTCTTCCTGCAGGGGCCGCAGACCGACCCCGCCACGGTGCAGCGCATCCGCGCCGCGCTGCAGGCCGGCCGGCCGGTCCAGGACGAGATCCTCAACTACCACAAGGATGGCAGCAGCTACTGGATCAGCCTGGCGATCAACCCTGTCTCCGGGGCGGATGGCGCGCTCAGCGCCTTCATCTCCATCCAGGCCAACGTGACCGAGACGAAGCAGCGCGCGCTCAGCTTCGACCAGAAGCTCAGCGCCATCTGCGCCACCACCGCCGTGGCCGAGTGGTCGCGGCAGGGCGAGATGCTCTCCGCCAGCGACCAGCTCCCCGGCCGCCTGTGCCTCGACCAGGTGCTGGACGGCGCGGCGCAGGCGGCGGTGATGCGCGGCGAGACGCTGCGGCGCGAGATGCCCTGGCCCGGCAGCGAGCCCGCGCTGTGGCTCGACGCGGTGTTCAGCCAGCTGCGGGATTTCAGCGGCGCGGTCAGCGGCATCCTGATGTGCGGGGTGGACGTCACCGCGCGGCGCGTCACCGTGCAGAACACCGAGGCGGCCATGCAGGAGGCGGCCGCCTCCTCCCGCCGCATCGGCCAGATCAGCGGCACCATCAACGGCATCGCCGCGCAGACCAACCTGCTGGCGCTGAACGCCACCATCGAGGCCGCCCGCGCCGGCGAGGCCGGGCGCGGCTTCGCCGTGGTGGCGCAGGAGGTGCGGCAGCTGGCCAACAGCTCCGGCCAGGCGGCGCGCGAGATCCGCCAGCTGGTGGACGAGACCACCGGCCGCATCGAGGTGCTCGGCCAGTCGATCCGCGCCCTCAACAGCAGCAGGCCGGAAAGCTAGGGGGGCTGGCTTCCCCGGCCCCGCCTCAGGCGCCGCCGGGGCGGTCCAGCATCAGGCTGCCGGTCAGCGGGCCGAAGCCCATGGCGCGGCGGGCGAAGAAATCCTTCAGCCGCGGCATCCGCTCTACCGCCCCCATGCCGAGGCGGCGGGCCAGCCGCAGCGGCGGCAGGCTGTTGCCGAACAGCCGCTCCAGCGCGTGGGTGGCGCCCAGCATCAGCATCGCGTCCGGCCGGCGCCGCGCCTGGTAGGCGGCGAGCAGCGCCGGGCCGCCCGGGTCCTCGCCGCGCGCCAGCGCCTGCGCCACCAGCTCGGCCAGCGCCGCCACGTCGCGGAAGCCGAGGTTCAGCCCCTGCCCGGCGATGGGGTGGATGCCATGCGCCGCATCCCCCACCAGGGCCAGGCGCGTGTCGGTGTAGCGCAGCGCGTGCATGGCGGTGAGCGGGTAGGACCAGCGGCGGCCGATCGGCGTCACCTTCCCCAGATGGTCGCCCATGCGGCGCTGGATCTCGCGGCCGTATTCGGCATCGGGCAGCGCCAGCACCCGCTCGGCGATGGCCCGCTTCTCCGACCAGACGATGGCCGAGGCGTTGGGGTGCTCGGCCGTCGGCGCCAGGGGAAGCTGGGCGAAGGGGCCGTTGGGCAGGAACTGCTCCAGCGCCTCCTGCCCGTGCGGCCGCTCATGCGCCACGGCGCCGACGATGCCGGTCTGCCGGTAGTCCAGCGTGGCGGCGCCGATGCCGGCCTGCCGCCGCAGCGGGCTGCGCCGCCCCTCGGCCGCCACCACCAGCCGCGCCACGATGGTCTCGCCGGTGGAGAGGCGGATCTCGGCGCCCTCCGGGGTGCGCGTCACCTCGGCGCGGGCGGGGGCATGCACGCTGAGATGCGCCAGCGCGCCCATGCGCGCGTTCAGCGCCATGCGCAGCGCCCGCGCCTCCACCATCCAGCCGAAGGGGCCGGCGCCGGTCTCGGCGGCGTCGAAATGCAGCGCCAGGCGGCTCGGCGCCTCGCCCGGCAGGCCGTCGGCGCAGCGGATGCGGGTGATGGGGCCGGGCGCCCAGGGCAGCAGCGGCCACACCCCCGCCGCCTCCAGCAGGTTGCGGCTGGTGAGCGCGATGGCATAGGCGCGGCCGTCGAACTCCGGCAGCTCCATGGGTGGCAGCGGCGCGCTGTCCACCAGGGCGGCGGGCACGCCGCCGGCGGCCAGCGCGGCGGCCAGCGTGGCGCCGACCGGCCCCGCGCCAATGATGCAGACCGCGACCTCGATGCGTTTCGTCATGCCGCCCATTCTGCCCCTTCGCGCCCCGCTCCGAAAGCCGCCGGCGCTGAAACGCCGCGCTTCCGTTGGATGCAGCTGCCCAATTCCTGGGCAGATGGGGTCGCGTCGCGGGGCCGCAAGCCTTGCGGGGGCGTGTGGCACGGCGCTCGCATTGGGGAGAGCAGCCACGCGGAAGTAACGAGGGGACCGCAGCGCATGAAGCTGGTGATGGCCGTCATCAAGCCTTTCAAGCTGGACGAGGTGCGCGAAGCGCTCACCCCGCTCGGCGTGCAGGGGCTGACCGTGACCGAGGTGAAGGGGTTTGGCCGGCAGAAGGGCCAGACCGAGATTTACCGCGGCGCGGAATACCACGTGTCCTTCCTGCCCAAACTGAAGATCGAGGTCGCGGTGCCGGCCGACATGGTCGACGCGGTCGTGGAGGCGATCGCCACCACCGCGCGCACCGGCAAGATCGGCGACGGCAAGATCTTCGTGCTGGACGTGGAGCGCGCGCTGCGCATCCGCACCGGCGAGACCGACGATTCGGCGCTGTGACGCCTCTCCCCGCCAACCAGACGACAATGGAACCGAGGACGATGCGAACGGCATCCGCCCCTTCTACCCCCGCCACCCCCGGGCCCGGCCGGCTGAGCGGCCTGGCACGCGGCGCCGCCGCCACCGCCGCCGCCACCGCCGCCGCCCTGGCGCCCGCCCTGCTGCTGTCCCTGCCGGCCCTGGCGCAGGAGGAGGCGCCCGCGGTCAACACCGGCGACACCGCCTGGATGCTCACCAGCACCGCGCTGGTGCTGATGATGACCATCCCCGGCCTGGCGCTGTTCTATTCCGGCATGGTGCGGAAGAAGAACGTGCTGGCCACCATGATGCAGTCCTTCTTCCTGGCGGCGCTGTGCAGCGTCATCTGGATGGTGGCGGGCTACAGCCTGGCCTTCGGCGAGGGCGGCGCCTATATCGGCGACCTCTCCAAGCTGTTCCTCACCGGCGTGGCGCCCAGCTGGGACGCGCCCTTCACGCTCGGCAGCGGCGACGCGGCGGTGGCCTTCACCATCCCCGAGACCGTCTTCATCATGTTCCAGATGACCTTCGCCATCATCACCCCGGCGCTCGCCACGGGCGCGGTGGCGGACCGGATGAAGTTCTCGGCGCTCGTGCTGTTCACCGTGCTGTGGTCGCTGCTGATCTACAGCCCGATCGCCCACTGGGTGTGGCACCCGAATGGCTGGATCTTCGCCCTCGGCGCGCTGGACTTCGCCGGCGGCACGGTAGTGCACATCAACGCGGGCGTGGCCGGCCTGGTGGCCGCCATCGTCCTTGGCAAGCGCACCGGCCTCGGCTCCGAGAACATGTCGCCCTTCAACCTGGGCCTGGCCGTCATCGGCGCGGCGCTGCTGTGGGTGGGCTGGTTCGGCTTCAACGCCGGCTCGGCGGGCGCCGCCGGCGGCCGCGCGGGCATGGCCATGCTGGTGACGCAGGTGGCGGGCGCCGCCGGCGTGCTGGCCTGGGTGGCCGCGGAGTGGATGACCAAGGGCAAGCCCTCGGTGCTGGGCGCCATCTCCGGCGCCGTGGCGGGCCTCGTCGCCATCACCCCCGCCGCCGGCTTCGTGCTGCCGGTGCCGGCGCTGATCATCGGCCTGGTGGCGGGCCTCGCCGGCTTCTGGGGCGCCACCACGCTGAAGCACTGGTGCGGCTATGACGACAGCCTGGACGCCTTCGGCGTGCACGGCATCTGCGGCATCGTCGGCGCGCTGCTGGTGGGCGTCTTCGCCTATGGCCCGCTCTCGGCCACGCCGGGCGCGCCGGAGGGCATCTCCGGCTCCTTCGACCAGTTCCTGATCCAGGTCTACGCCACGGTCGCCACCTTCATCTTCACCGCGATCGGCACCTGGATCATCCTGAAGGTCGTGGACGTGGTGGTGGGCCTGCGCGTCACCGAGGAGGAGGAGCGCGAGGGCCTCGACGTCTCGCTGCACGGCGAGCGGCTCGGCTGAGCCTCTCCCCTCCGGGGGAAGGGCCCCAGGGCGCCGGGGGCAACCCCGGCGCCTTTTTTCATGCGCCGCGTCCCGCGGCCCCTGTTCCGCCGCCTCCCGCGGCCCCTGTTCCGCCGCGTCCCGCGGTCCCTTTTCCGCCGCGTCCCGCGGTCCCTGTTCCGCCGCGTCCCGCGGCCGGGCTATTCCGCCGCGTCCCGCGGCAGGGCCCGCAGGAAGGCGACGAAGGTGCGCAGCGGCGCCGGCAGGTGGCGGCGCGAGGCGTAGTAGAGGAACGGCCCCTCGAAGGGCGGCAGCCACTCCCGCAGCAGCGGCACCAGCCGCCCGGAGGCGATGTCCTCCGACACCCATTCCTCGAAAGTCATCAGGAAGCCCGCGCCGGCCAGGGCGGCAGCGCGCTCCACATGCGGGTCGGTGGTGACGAGCGGCCCCTCCGGGCGGATGGCGACGCTCTCCGCTCCGCGCTCGAACACCCAGGGCGGCAGGTTGCCGCCGGGGAAGCGGTGGCGGATGCAGGGCAGGCCCAGCAGGTCGCGCGGCGCGGCGGGCGTGCCGCAACGGGCCAGCAGCGCCGGCGCCGCCACCAGCACGTAGCGCTGCGGCCCGCCGAGCGGCACCGCCACCGTGTCCCGCGCCAAGCTCTCGCCATAGCGGATGCCGGCGTCGAAGCCGCCCTCCACGATGTCGATGAAGCCATCCTCCACCACCACCTCCACCGTGACGCGGGGGTGCGCCGCCAGGAAGCGCGGCAGCAGCGGCGCCAGCACCAGCTGCGCCGCCGATTGCGGGGCGTTGATGCGCAGCGTGCCGCCGGCCCCGCCCTGCGCGCCGCCCGCCTCGGCCAGCGCCTCGCCGATCTCGCGCAGCGCCGGCCCGAGGCGCGCCAGCAGCGCCGCCCCCGCCTCGGTGGGCCCGACGCTGCGTGTGGTCCGGTGCAGCAGCCGCACCCCCAGCGCATCCTCCAGCGCGCGGATGCGCTCGCTCAGGCTGGAGGGGGAGAGCCCCGCCTCCTGCGCCGCCCGGCGGAAGCTGCGGTGCCGCGCCACGCCGGCCAGGAGGTCGAGATCCGCCAGGGGTGGCCGCATGGCGCGCCTCCGATTGTTCGCCGGAGCCGCATGCCCCGTGCGGATCATGCCGCCTTATCGCACAGCCGCCCAGCGCCCATTCTCCGGCCACGCCCTCCGCCCCGGGCGGCATCCCGCAGAAAGGCACCGCCATGGACCACCACCGCCTGGGCCGCACCGGCCCCTCCGTCTCCGCCCTCGGCCTTGGCTGCATGGGCATGTCCGACTTCTACGGCCCCGCCGACCGCGCCGAGAGCCTCGCCACCCTCGACGCCGCGGTGGAGGCCGGCATCACCCTGCTCGACACGGGCGATTTCTACGGCATGGGCCACAACGAGATGCTGATCGGCGAGGCGCTGCGCCGCCACCGCCGGGAGGATCTGGTGATCAGCGTCAAGTTCGGCGCGCTGCGCGGCCCGGCCGGTGAGTGGTCGGGCTACGACGCCCGCCCGGCGGCGGTGCGCAACTTCCTGGCCTACACGCTGCAGCGCCTGGGCACCGATTATGTCGACATCTACCGCCCCGCCCGGCTCGACCCCGCCGTGCCGGTCGAGGAGACGGTGGGCGCCATCGGCGAGCTGGTGCGGGCCGGGCATGTGCGCCATGTCGGCCTCTCCGAGGTCGGCGCCGCCACCCTCCGCCGCGCCGCCGCCGCCCACCCGATCGCCGACCTGCAGATCGAGTACTCGCTGCTCTCGCGCGGGATCGAGGCGGAGATTCTGCCCGCCTGCCGGGCGCTCGGCATCGGCGTCACCGCCTACGGGGTGCTCTCGCGCGGGCTGCTGAGCGGCCACTGGTCGGCCGGCCATGGCGGCGGCGCGCGGGATTTCCGCGCCATGAGCCCGCGCTTCCAGGGCGGGAACCTGGCGCACAACCTGGCCCTGGTGGAGGCGCTGCGCGGCGTGGCCGCGGCACGCGGCGCCAGTGTGGCGCAGATCGCCATCGCCTGGGTGGCGGCGCAGGGCGCCGACATCGTGCCGCTGGTCGGCGCCCGCCGGCGCGACCGGCTGGCCGAGGCGCTGGGTGCCTGTGGCCTGGCGCCCGGCGTGGCGGAGCTGGCCGCCATCGCGGCGGCGGTGCCCCCCGGCGCGGCGGCCGGGGCGCGCTACCCGGAATCGCAGCTGGCGCACATGGACAGTGAGCGCCCGGTGGGCTGAGCCCCGGCCGGCGCCCTCCCGCCGCACCAGGCGGCGGCCCGCCCCGGCCGGCCCGCCCGGCCGACGCCGGCGGGCGGGCGCCGCCCCACCCTCAGCCGCGCAGGCGGCGGTGGTTCTCCGTCACGGCGGTGTGGACGGGCCGCAGCGCCTGCTCCGCCATGGAGAGGCACAGCCCCGTCCAGGCGGCGCCGAAGCCCTGGGCGCGGCTCATGGCGCCCATCGCCCATTCCGCCTGCAGGCCGGCCACCGCCAGCGGGTTGGGCGTGCCGGTCGCGCGCAGCGTGGCGCGGTGCGCGGCCTCCATCTCGGCCATGCTGTACTCCAGGGCGCGCTGGCCCAGCGCCATGCCGCCCTGCGCCAGCGCAGCGCCGCCCGCCGAGAAGGCCAGCATCTTCTCCGGCACCATGCGCCCCACCTCGAGCAGGGTGGCCACCGGGCCGCGCCGGTGCGCCGCATCCGCCGAGAGGCGATGGTCGATCACCTGCCGCGCCGCCTCCAGCGTGGTCATCACGGCATTGGCGTGGCGGGCGGCGCGCTGGCCGTGGGCGAAAGGATTGTTCATCGGAATGGCACTCCAGAAGGGAAAGGCCCTTGGTGCGCCATCCTAGCAGCTTCTTGTGCAGCGCAGCATCACTCTGGCTTGTAAGGCCGCGCCTTGCGGAGCTGCGGGTTGTCGAAGACCGGCGTGCGGTACTCGGCCAGCACGCGGCGCAGGGCGGCGGCCAGCTCCTGCTGCTCCTCCTCCGAGAGGAAGCGCCCGATCGGCACCCGGCGGCCGCGCTGCACCAGCGCCAGCCCCTGCCGCTCGCTCCATTCCACCCGCGCCCAGTAGGGGTCGAGCACGGCGCGCTCCCAGCGGCCGGTGCCGTCGCGCCGCTGCACCAGGAGGTGTTGCCGGGTGAGCGAGACCACCTCCCGCGCCCGCCCCGACCAGCGGTGGTGCAGCGCCACCAGCGCCAGCGCGCCGGCCACCTCCAGCCCCAGGAAGGGCAGCACCGGCCAGGCGCCCATCAGCACGAAGGCGATGCCGCCGCCGAGCGACCAGAGCAGGCCGAGCCCCAGCATCACCACGAAGCCGCGCGGCCGGAAGCTGCGGGGCGGCGTGCTGATCGCCTCGAACAGGACCGGCTCGGCGGGGATCGGCTCGGGGGTTGCGGGCATCGCGCCCAAACATAGGCTGGGAGTGCGGTTCGCGAAGATGGAATATGCACCCCTTCTGATGGAACACCGCATGAAGCCGCCCGCCCGCCCCCGCCGCGCCGCCGTGCCGCCCCAGGTCCCTGCTCCCGAGGTCCCTGCTCCCGAGGCCCCTGCTCCCGGGGCGCCCGCTTCCGAGGCCGCCGCTTCCGGGACGCTTGTTTCCGAGGCACCCGCAACGGAGACGTCCCTGCCCGGAGAGCCACAGCCCGGGGAGCCACAGCCCGGCGCACCACAGTCCGGGGCCGTGCCCGCCGCCACCCTCCGCCGCGCCGCCGCGAAACGCCCGCTGCACGGCACGGCCGAGGCGCCGCGCCGCGCCCGCCGCATGTCCGCGGCGCAGGCCGCCGCCTTCGTCCGCGCCCTGGCCGAGGCCAACCCGGCGCCGCGCACCGAGCTGCACTACACCTCGCCCTACACGCTGCTGGTGGCGGTGGCGCTCTCCGCCCAGGCCACCGACGTCTCGGTGAACAAGGCGACCGCCACGCTGTTCCAGGTGGCCGACACCCCCGCCGCCATGCTGGCGCTGGGCGAGGAAGGGGTGGGCGCGCATATCCGCCGCATCGGGCTGTGGAAGGCCAAGGCGCGCAACGTCATCAGGCTGTCCCAGCAATTGCTGGAGCGGCATGGCGGGGAGGTGCCGGCCGAGCGGGCGGCGCTGGAGGCGCTGGCCGGAGTCGGCCGCAAGACCGCCAATGTGGTGCTCAACGTGGCCTTCGGCGAGGAGGCGATGGCGGTGGACACGCACATCTTCCGCCTCGGCAACCGCACCGGCCTGGCGCCGGGCCGGACGCCGCGCGCGGTGGAGGAGGAGCTCATGAAGCGCGTGCCGCCCGAGCTGCTGCGCGACGCGCACCACTGGCTGATCCTGCACGGGCGCTACATCTGCAAGGCGCGGCTGCCGGAATGCTGGCACTGCGTGGCGCGCGCGCATTGCAACTACGCCGACAAGGTGCCGTGGCCGCCCGCCGCCCCGGCACGCTCCGGAGCGGGGTGAGGCGGCGGCACCGCGCAGCCGGGCATCACATCTGCAACGCAAGCGCACCGGATGCGGGCTTTGCGCGGTTGCGGCATCCGGGCCGGAGACCTTATCTGGGGCACATGAACCGCCTCCTCTCCCTCCTGCTGTCTGGCGCCGCCGGCGCCGCCCCGCTGGCTGCCGCGGCCCTGTGGCTCGGCGCCGCCTCTCCCGCCCAAGCCCAGCAGGCCCAGCGCCCGCAGGCGCTCGGCACCTTCCAGGACTGGACGGCGGCGACGCACCAGGAAGGCAAGCAGAAGGTCTGCTACGCCTTCGCCCGCGCCGAGAACCGCCAGGCCGCCATCCTGACGGTGACGCACCGGCCGCAGGGGCGCGACCAGGTGGCGCTGCGCGCCGGCCACAGCTACCCCCGCAACGCCGAGGTGACGGTGACGGTGGGCAGCACCGAGCTGGATTTCTACACGGCGCAGGACAACGCCTTCGCGCGCGAGGGCGCCAAGGCCGTGGCCGCCTTCCGCGCCGGCGCCCAGGCCGTGGCCAAGGGCCCCGGCGCGCAGGGCCGCGGCACCACCAGCGACACCTTCTCCCTCTCCGGCTTCACCGCGGCCTACGAGGCCATCAGCAAGGAATGTCCGGCCGGCCGCCGGTAGAAAGCACCATGACCCAGACCGCCAGCCTTGCCACCCCCGAGCCGACCGCAGCCGACCTGACCGGGGCCGACCTGAGCGAGGCCGAGCGCGGCCGCATCCTGGCCAAGGCCGCGCTGTTCGCGCCGCCCGCCGCCACGCTGCCGGACGGCCGGCGCGACCTCGTCGGCCTCTCGCGCGAGGAGCTGGTGGCCGAGATGGTGGCCATGGGCGAGAAGCCCTTCCGCGCCAAGCAGCTCTGGCACTGGATCTACCACCAGGGCGTGACCGATTTCGGGAAGATGCCCTCCATCGCCAAGGCGATGCAGGGCAAGCTCGCCGAGCGCTTCGTCATCGGCCGCCCCGGCGTGGACACCGAGCAGACCAGCGAGGACGGCACCCGCAAGTTCCTCTTCGCCTTCCGCGACGGGCAGAAGGTCGAGACCGTCTACATCCCGGACCAGCAGGAGGACCGCGGCGCGGTCTGCGTCTCGACCCAGGTGGGCTGCACCCTCTCCTGCCGCTTCTGCCACACCGGCACGCAGAAGCTGGTGCGCAACCTGGGCGCGGCCGAGATCGTCGGCCAGTTCATGGCGGCGCGCGACAGCTACGGCGAGTGGCCGAGCCCGACCGACGGCACGCCGCGCCTGCTCTCCACCATCGTCATCATGGGCATGGGCGAGCCGCTCTATAACTACGAGAACGTCGCCAAGGCGATGCGCATCATCATGGATGGCGAGGGCATCGCCCTCTCCCGCCGTCGCATCACCCTCTCCACCTCCGGCGTGGTGCCGATGATGGACCGCTGCGGCGCGGAGCTCGGCGTCGGCCTCGCCGTCTCGCTGCACGCGGTGCGCAACGACATCCGCGACGAGATCGTGCCGCTGAACCGGAAATACCCGATCGAGGAGCTGATGGCGGCCTGCCGCCGCTACCCCGGCGCCTCCAACGCCCGGCGCATCACCTTCGAATACGTCATGCTGAAGGGCGTGAACGATTCGGAGGCCGATGCGCGGGAGCTGGTGCGGCTGCTCAAGGGCATCCCGGCCAAGGTGAACCTGATCCCGTTCAACCCCTGGCCCGGCAGCCCCTACGAGACCTCGTCGAACAACGCCATCCACCGCTTCGGGCGGATCGTCATGGAGGCCGGCTACTCGGCCCCCATCCGCACCCCGCGCGGGCGGGACATCCTGGCCGCCTGCGGCCAGCTCAAGACCGAGAGCGAGCGCGCCCGCCCGGCGCGCCGCAACGAGGGGGCGGAGCTCGCCGCCCCGCGCCCCCGCGCGGCCGACGCCGCGTGAGCACGGCCGAGGCCCCCGGCGGCAGCACGCCAGGGGTGAGCACGCCAGAAGTGAGCAAGCCAGGGGCGGCGAAGCCACCGCTGGCCATCCTGCCGCTGCTGGCGGCGGCGGCCTTCGCCACCGGCTGCGGCATGCGGCTGCTGGACCCGCTGCTGCCGCTCGTGGCGCGCGACCTGCACAGCACCGTGGCCGAGGTGGCGGTGCTGATCACCGCCTTCGCCCTGCCCTACGGCCTCTGCCAGGTGGTGCTCGGCCCGCTCGGCGACCGCTTCGGCAAGCTGCGCGTGCTGACCCTCGGCCTCATCGCCTATGGCGTGGCCATGGCGGCCTGCGCGCTGGCCGGGTCGCTCGGCCAGATGCTGGCGCTGCGCGCCGCCACCGGCGCGGCCGGCGGCGCCATCATCCCCCTCGCTTTGGCCTGGATCGGCGACAACGTGCCCTACCAGGAGCGGCAGGCCACCATCAGCCGCTTCCTCACCGGCATGGTCATGGCCCAGCTCCTCACCGGCCCCATCTCGGGCAGCATCGGCCAGGCCTTCGGCTGGCGGGCGGTGTTCCTCGTCACCGCCTCGGTGTCGCTGCTGACGGCGGCGGCCATCGCCGCCACGCTGGGGGGGCGGCTGTGGCGCGGCCAGCCGGCCGGCTCCGGCCGCCTCGGCTTCGCCAGCTATGCCGAGCTGCTCAGCCGCCGCGCCGCGCGCCTGCTGCTGCTGGCCGCCTTCCTCGACGGGCTGCTGCTGTTCGGCGGCGCCTTCCCCTTCATCGGCTCCTACCTGATCCAGGATTTCCACCTGGAACCCTGGCAGGCCGGGCTGGTGGTGGCGGGATTCGGCCTCGGCGCCCTGGCCTACACCCGCGCGGCGCGGCGGCTGCTCGGCCGCTTCGGCGAGACGCGGCTGATGCTGGGCGGCGGGCTGCTGCTGTCCGCGGCGCTGGCGGTGCTGGCGCTGGCCCCGTCCTGGCCGCTGGTGGCGGCCATGCAGGCGCTGCTCGGGCTGTTCTTCTTCAGCTTCCACGGCGTGCTCCAGGCGCGCAGCACCGAAGCCCTGCCGGAAGCCCGCGCCACCGCCGTCTCCGCCTTCGCCATGGCGCTGTTCCTGGGGCAGGGCGTGGGCTCGGTCTGCTTCGGCGCGCTGCTGGCGCGCAGCGGCTACACCGGCGCCTTCCTGCTGGCCGCCATCGCCATGGTGGGGCTGACGCTGTGGTGCCGCGCGGCGCTGGGGGGCAGCGCCAGGAACTAGAAGGCCGGGGGAAGGAATTCCCCCGGACCCCCTTCTTTTTTCTTCGAGTTTACGAAGGCCGCCGGCTGCGCCAAACCCTTCCCCCAGGGATGGGACGGACAGACGCATGAACACCCGTGAGGGATCGGCCGCCTTCGTGGCGCCGCTGCTGGTGCTGGGCTTCGGGCACATGATCTCGAACCTGGTGCGCACCCTGCCCGCCATCTCGGCCGACGTGCTGGCGCTCGACCTCGGCGTCTCGGCCGAGGGGCTGGCCAGCCTCACCGGCGCCTACCACTTCGCCTTCGCCGCCGGGCAGATCCCGCTCGGCGTGGCGCTGGACCGCTTCGGCGTGCGCCCCGTCTCGCTGGCGCTGCTGGCGCTGGTGGCGGCGGGCACGGTGCTGGCGGCGCTGGCCGGGGGGCCGGGCGGCTTCCTGCTGGCGCAGGTGGTGCTCGGCCTCGGCTGCTCCGGCATGCTGCTCTGCCCGATGACGCTGGCCGCCAAGCTGCTGACGCCCGCCAAGTTCGGCCTGTGGTCGGGGCTGATCCAGGGGGTGGGCAATGTCGGCATGCTGCTCTCGGCCAGCCCGCTGGCCTGGCTGGTGGAGCAGCAGGGCTGGCGCGCCGGCTTCTGGGTCTCGGGCGCGCTGGCCATCGGCGTGGCGGCGCTGGTGGCGCGCGCCGTGCCGGCGCCGCAGCCCAACCCCGGCCCCCACCCCGGCCTGCTGGCCGACGCAAAGCGGGTGCTGCGCCTCGGCGCGGGCGCGAAGCTGCGTGGCATGGTGCTGCTGGCCTTCGCCTCCTTCGCCGTGGTCATCGGCGTGCGCGGGCTGTGGGGCGGGCCGTGGCTGATGGAGGTGAAGGGCCTCACCCGCATCGAGGCTGGCCATGTGCTGCTGCTGCTGACCCTGGCGCTGATCGCGGGGCCCGTCGCGGCCGGGGTGCTGGACCGGCGCCTGGGCCGCCGCCGCGCCCTGCTGGCGGCCGGGCACGCCGTGGCCGGGCTGGCGCTGCTGCTGGTGGCCGGCGGCGGGCCGGGGGGCTGGCTCTCCCGCCTCGCCGGGGTGCCGGTGCTGCCCGTCTCCGCCGATGCGGCGCTGCTCTTCGCCTTCGGCCTGGCCATCGCCATCCAGCCGCTGATCTTCGCCATGACGCGCGCCGCCGTGCCGCCGGAGGAGGCGGGCAAGGCGCTCTCGGCGGTCAACCTCTCCTTCTTCGCCGGCGCCGCCGTGCTGCAGGCGGCCACCGGGCCGGTGGCGGCGGCGGGCGGGGTGGGCATGGCCATCGGCTTCCTCGGCGCCATGGTGCTGCTCGGCACCGTGCTGTTCCTCGGCGCCACGCGACGGCGGGACTGAGGGCCGCCACGCGGCGTCCCGGAGCCTGACCGCCGCCGGTCTGCCCCGGGCTAGGGCGTGATCAGGATGGCCCCCTCCACGCGGCGCTCCTCCGCCGCGCGGTGTGCCGCGGCGATGTCGTCGAGCCGGAAGCGGCCGCCGATCGTCACCGTCACATGCCCGCGCGCAATGGCGTCGAACAGGTCGGCGGCATTGGCGCGGAAGGTGGCGGGGTCGGCATTGTGCGGGAAGACCGAGGGGCGCGTCAGGAACAGGCAGCCCTTCTTGTTCAGCAGCTCGGGGTCGATGGCGGGCGCCTTGCCGGAGGCGGCGCCGTAGCACACCACCAGCCCGAAGGGCGCGGCGCAGTCGAGCGACTTCAGCAGCGTGTCCTGGCCCACCGCGTCGTACACCACCCGTGCCTTGCGCCCGCCCGTCGCCGCCAGGAAGGCCGCCGGCCATTCGGGGTCGTTGAGGTCGATCACCGCGGCGCAGCCGGCGGCCAGCGCCGCCCCGCGCTTGCCGGGCGAGCCGGTGGTGCCGATGACCGTGGCGCCCAGCGCCACCGCCCAGCGCGTCAGGATCTGCCCCACGCCGCCCGCCGCCGAATGCACCAGCAGCAGGTCGCCGGGCTGCACGGCATGGGTGCGGCGCAGCAGGTACTGCGCCGTCAGCCCCTTGAAGAGCAGCGTCGCCGCCGCCTCGTCCGGCACGGTGTCCGGCAACGGCACCAGCTTGTCAGCGGCCACGTTGCGCCGGTCGGCATAGGCGCCGGGGCCGGCATTCATGTAGGCCACCCGGTCGCCGGGCTTCACGTCGGAGACGCCCTCGCCCACAGCCTCGACCACCCCCGCCGCCTCGAAGCCGAGGCCGGTCGGCAGGGGCAGCGGATAGACGCCGCGGCGCTGGTAGATGTCGATGAAGTTGAAGCCGATCGCCGTCTGGCGGAGCTGCGCCTCGCCCGGGGCGGGCGGCGGCAGCGCCTCCGCCGCCACGCGCAGGACCTCGGGCGGGCCGAACTCGGCGATGCGGGCAACGCGGCATGTGGACATGGGGGGCGGCTCCAGGAAGGATGCCGCCATCACACACCGCTTGAGGTATGATGTAAATCGTACCTTTCGCGAAAGGAGCGCCATGCCGGAGGAGCTTGCCCACCCGGCGCCAGAGGCGATGGAGCTGGGCGCGATCTTCGCCGCGCTGGCCGATCCGCTGCGCCGCCAGGTGGTGCTCACCCTGGCGGCCGAGCCGGGGGCCGTCATCCCCTGCGGCGGCTTCGCGCTGCCGGTGGCCAAGGCCACGCGCACCCACCATTTCCGCGTGCTGCGCGAGGCGGGGCTGATCCGCCAGGTCGATCTCGGCAATGGCCGCACCAACCGGCTTCGGCTGGAGGAGCTACGGCAGCGCTTCCCCGCCCTGGTCGAGCTGCTGCTGGCCGAGGCGCGCCGCCCGCCGGGCTGAGCGCGGCCCCCGCTCCCTTGCCCGCTCCCCCTCCCTCGGCCTTGCGGTTCCCGGGGCGCCGGGCATCATGCCGCGCATCCCGCGCCCGGCCCGGAGGACGGCACCATGCCCCAAGGCACCCCCTACGACACCATCGTCATCGGCCTCGGCGGCATGGGCTCGGCGGCGCTGTGGCAGCTCGCCCGGCGCGGCCAGCGCGTGCTCGGGCTGGAGCGCTTCGACCTCGGCCACGCCATGGGCTCCTCGCACGGGCTCAACCGCATCATCCGCCTGGCCTATTTCGAGCACCCGGACTACGTGCCGCTGCTCCGCCGCGCCTACGAGCTGTGGCGGGAGACGGAGGCGCTGGCGGGCGAGCAGCTCCTCTTCGTCACCGGCAGCCTGGATGCGGGGCCGGAGGATGGGCGCATCGTGCAGGGCTCGCTCGCCGCCTGCCGCGCGCACGGGCTGCCGCACGCGGCGCTCACCGCCGCCGAGGTGAACCGCCGCTTCCCCGGCTACCGGCTGCCGGAGGGCCATGCCGCCATCCACCAGCCCGATGGCGGCTTCATCGCCTCGGAGCGCGCCATCCTGGCGCATGCCACGCTGGCCGTGGCGGCGGGGGCCGAGATCCATGCGCGGGAGAAGGTGCTGGCCATCGAGCCGGCGCCGGGGCGTGTCACCGTCGTCACGGAACACGGGCGCCACGAGGCGGGGCGCGTCATCGTCTCGGCCGGCGCCTGGATGGAGGACCTCATCCCCGGCCTGCGCGGCCAGGCGGTGCCGGAGCGGCAGGTGCTGGGCTGGTTCCAGCCGCGCCAGCCGGCGCTGTTCACCCCCGCCGCCTTCCCCGTCTCCAACATGGAAACGGCGCTCGGGCATTTCTACCAGTTCCCGGCCTGGGGCATCCCGGGCTTCAAGATCGGCCTCTACCACCACCTGCGCGAGCAGGGGCACGCCGATGCCCTCTCGCGCGAGCCCACGGCGCGGGACGAGGCGGTGCTGCGCGAGGCCGTCCGCGCCTTCTTCCCCGCGGCGGACGGCCCCACCCTGCGCCTCGCCGCCTGCCTCTTCACCAACACGCCGGACGAGCATTTCGTGCTCGACACCCTGCCGGGGCACCCGGAGGTGGTGGTGGCCTCGCCCTGCTCCGGGCATGGCTACAAATTCGCCAGCGTCATCGGCGAGGCGCTGGCCGAGCTGGCCACCACGGGGACGAGCCGGCACGACCTCTCGCTCTTCTCCTACGGCCGCCTCGCGGCCTGAGGCGGCGCGGCGTCATCCGCCCGTCATGGCGGCGTCATCCGCCTGTCGCGGATGGCGTGGCAGGCCGGCGCCATGCACCAGGATCCTGACAGCGCCCGCAAGGCGCTGGGCGAAGCCCCCTTCATCGACCCCACCGCCCGCGTGCGGGACTGCACCTTCGGCCGCTGGAACGAGGTCGGCGCCCGCACCCGCATGGCCGAGAGCAGCATGGGCGACTACGCCTATGTCGTGAACGATTCGGACATCATCTACACGACGATCGGCAAGTTCTGCTCGATCGCCGCGCAGGTGCGCATCAACCCCGGCAACCACCCGCTGGACCGGGTGGCGCTGAACCACTTCACCTATCGCAGCAGCGCCTATGGCCTGGGCGAGGACGAGGCCGGCTTCTTCGACTGGCGGCGCGCGAAGCCCGTCACGCTGGGGCCGGATGTGTGGGTGGGGCACGGCGCCATCATCCTGCCCGGCGTCACGGTGGGCATGGGCGCGGCCATCGGCGCCGGCACGGTGGTGACGAAGGACGTGCCGGACTTCGCGGTGGTGGTGGGCAACCCCGGCCGCGTGCTGCGCCACCGCTTCCCCGCCGAGATCCGCGCGGCCCTCGCCCGCATCGCCTGGTGGGACTGGCCGGAGGAGCGGCTGCGCGCGGCGCTGCCCGAGATCCGCGCCCTCCCCGCCGAGGAATTCTGCCGGCGCCACGACACGGTGTAGTCTGCCGCCCGACTCACGGCAGAGAAGGGGGAACCCGCCCGATGATCCGCAGCATCCTGGTGGCGCTGGACGACACGCCCGGTGCCACCGCCGCCGGCGAGCTGGCGATCTCCCTGGCCCGGCGCGGCGGCGCCCGCCTCACCGCCGCGCTGGTGCTGGACCGGCCGCACACCAGCGGCGCGCAGCAGGCGGTGCCGATGGGCGCCGCCGCCTTCCTGGAGCGGCGCAACGCCAGCCTGGCGCGGCGCATCGAGGCGGAGGCCGAGGCGGCGCTGGCCCGCTTCGCCGCCGCCGCCGGCGACCTGCCCTTCGAGACGCTGCGGCTGGAGGACGCCCCCGCCCCCGCCCTGCTGAAGGCGGGCGCGCGGCACGACGTCATCGTCATCGGCCGCGACAGCACGCTCGGCATGGAGGAGACGCCGGACGGCCTCGCCCCCGTCATCGAGGCGCTGCTGCACCAGGGCGCCCGCCCCCTGCTGGTGGTGCCCCCGCCAGCCGAGATGACCGATTACGACCCGGCCGGCACCGTGCTGGTGGCCTATGACGCCTCCCTGCCCGCCATGCGCACGCTGCAGCTCTACGCCCTGCTGAAGCCGGAGGGCGAGGTGCGCGCCAAGGTCTTCGCCGCCGCCGAGGAGCGCGAGGCCGCCCGCCAGATGGCCGAGGACGGCGCCGCATACCTGCGCGCGCACGGCGTGGAGGCAGGCGCCGTCGGCGTCTCCGGCCAACGCCCGGCCGACCTGCTGCTGGCCGAGGCCGCCGATGGCCGCCCCCGCCTGCTGGTGATGGGCGCCTACGAGACCACCGGGCTGCGCGCCCTGCTGCTCGGCTCGGCCACGCGCAAGCTGCTGCGCGAGGCGCCCTGCCCGATCTTCGTGCACCACTGAGGCGGCCGGCGCTTTGGCCGGCGCCTTGGCGGGCGCCCCGGCCAGCGACGTCTTTGTGACCGCGGGAGCGCGGCCGGCGCACCAACCTTCGCGTCGCGGGCCGGTTCTCAACCCCATCGCATCGTGGCGGCCGGCCCCGCCGCGCCTCAGGCGGACGCACCGGAGGGCGGCGACGCAGCCGCGCGAGACCCCAGGCCGCAGAAGGCCACCATCCGGCAGGGCGACCCAGGGAATGGCCGCCGGGGCGCCTCCGGCCTGAGCATCCCCGGCCTGAGCACCCCCGGCCGGGCTTGCACCGGCCGGGCCGCGAGGGGGCGGGCGGGGCCGCCGCCACACCCGGCCCGCATGGCCGGAGCCACGCCGAGGGCCCTCATGCTGTCTCCCTTCGAACTGATCTCGCTGCTGCTCGTCCTCACCGCCGTCTTCGCCTGGACCAACCACCGCCTGCTCCGCCTGCCGGACACGGTGGGGCTGCTGGTGATGGGCCTCGTCGCCTCGCTCGTGCTGCTGGCGGGCGACCTGCTCTTCCCCGAGACGCCGCTCTACGAGGATGTCGCCGGCATCGTGCGGCAGGTGGATTTCCAGACCACCGTGCTCGACGGCATGCTGGCCTTCCTGCTCTTCGCCGGCGCGCTGCATGTGGACCTCTCGGCGCTGCGCGAGCGGGCCTGGGCGGTGGGCGTCATGGCGACGGTGGGGGTGCTGCTCTCCACCGCCATCGTCGGCCTCGGCTTCTGGGGCCTGGCCTCGCTCGCCGGCATCGGCCTGCCGCTGCCCTGGGCCTTCGTCTTCGGCGCGCTGATCAGCCCGACCGACCCGGTGGCTGTGCTGAGCACGCTCAAGGCCGTGCAGGTTCCGCGCTCCCTGGAGCTGGACATGACGGGGGAGTCGCTGTTCAACGACGGCATCGGCGTCGTCGTCTTCACCATCGCGCTGACGGTGGCGGTGGGCTCGGGGCATGGCGTGGCGGGCTTCAGCGGCGTGGCCGAGCTGTTCCTGGTGGAGGCCATCGGCGGCGCCCTGCTCGGCCTCGCCGCGGGCTACATCGCCTACCGGGCCATGCGGGTGATCGACAACTATCCCGTCGAGGTGCTGATCTCGCTCGGCCTGGTCACCGGCACCTACGCGCTCGCCGCCCGGCTCGGCACCAGCGGGCCGATCGCCATGGTGGTGGCCGGCCTCCTCATCGGCAATCGCGGCCAGCGCGACGCCATGAGCGACCTGACCCAGCGCTACCTGTTCGGCTTCTGGACGCTGGTGGACGAGATCCTGAACGCCGTCCTGTTCCTGCTGATCGGGCTGGAGGTGCTGGTGCTGCGCTCGGAGACGCTGCTGGGCTGGCTGCCGGCCTCGGCCATCCTGCTGGTGCTTCTGGCGCGCTTCGTCGCCGTCTCGCTGCCGGTGCTGGCGCTGTCGCGCTGGAACGGCTTCGTGGCCGGCACCATCCCGGTTCTGACCTGGGGCGGGCTGCGCGGCGGCATTTCCGTCGCGCTGGCCCTCTCCATCCCGGAGGCACCGGAGAAGGCCACCATCCTCTCCGCCACCTATGTGGTGGTGGTGTTCACCCTCATCGTGCAGGGGCTCAGCCTGCGCCGGCTGGTGGAGCGGACCGTGCCGCGGGGCTGAGGCGCCCCGCCGCCCGTGCCCTCAGCCGGGCGGCAGCTCAGCGGCCAGCACGCTGCCGCTCTGGCTCTCGGTGATCAGCAGGGTGGTGCCGTCCGGCGCCAGGCAGAGATTGGTGGGCAGCCGGCCGAAGCCCGTGCAGTCCACCACGAACACCGGCACGCCGAAGCCATCCACCACCCAGACCAGCCCATGGCCGGGATTGGCGACGCAGAGGCGCTCCCGCGCATCCATCGCCAGGCCATCCGGGCCCATCAGCCCGCCGGGCAGGCGCAGGAAGCACTGCGCCTTGCCCACCACCCCGTCCGCCCGCAGCGCGAAGCGCCACACCTCGCAGGAGCGGGTCATCGCCACGAAGCAATGCGCGCCGGCGCGGTCGAGCACGAGGCCGTTGGGGCTCGGCGCGTTGCGGATCAGGCAGTCCACCCGGCCGTCGGGCCAGAGGCGCCAGACGCGGCCCGTGGGGTCCTGCAGCCCGGTCTGGCCCTGGTCGGTGAGGAGGATGCTGTCCCCGGGGCCGGCCACCACGTCGTTCAGGCCGCGGAAGCCCTCCCCCGCCACATTCTCCAGCAGCGGCGCAATGCTGCCCGTCGCCGCGTCCAGGCTCAGCAGCCCGTGCCGGTGGTCGGCGAGGTAGAGGCTGCCGGCCGGGCCGGCGGCGAGGCCGTTCGGCCAGCCCTCGTATTCCGCCACCACCTCCCATTCGCGCGGTCCGACGCGGAAGACGCGGCCGAAGGGGATGTCCACCACCAGCAGGTTGCCGGCGGCGTCGAAGCAGGGGCCTTCGAGGAAGCTGTCGAGCAGGGCGCCGCCACGATTCGCGTCGCCCCAGGGGGTGCGGCGCGGCTGGCGGTGGCGGTCGGGCAGGCGGCCGAGGAGCCGCGGCGTCAGGGTGCGGGGAGAGGGGAACCACATGGGGCCGCAAGCTGCCCCCGCCGCGCTTGCGCGGCAAGGTGTCATGCCCCCGCGCCCGCGCGGCAAGGTGTCATGGCCGTCCCTCTTCCCCTCCCCGGATTCCTGACCAATGATAGCGGCAGGGACAATCCGGGGAGCGGAACCAATGGCGAAATTCGGCCTCAGCCAGCCGGTGCGGCGCATCGAGGACCCCCGCCTGCTGCAGGGGCGCGGGCGCTACACGGACGACATCGCGGCGCCCGGCCAGCTGCACGCCCATGTGCTGCGCAGCCCGCACGCCCATGCCCGCATCCTCTCCATCGACACCGAGGCCGCGCGCGCCCTGCCCGGCGTGCACGCGGTGCTGACCGGCGCCGACTGGAAGGCCGAGGGCCTCGGCGAGATCCCCTGCCTCATCCCGCTGAAGAACCGCGACGGCAGCCCGCGCGCCGAGACGCCGCGCTATGGCCTGGCCATCGACGTGGTGCGCCATGTGGGCGACCCGGTGGCCTTCATCGTCGCCGAGACCGTCCAGCAGGCGCGCGACGCCGCCGAGGCGGTGATGGTGGAGTACGAGGTGCTGCCCGCCTGCACCGATCTCGCCCGCGCCACCGAGGCCGGCCAGCCGCAGGTCTGGGACAGCGCGCCGGGCAATGTCTGCTTCGACTGGGCGGCGGGCGACCGGGAGGCGACCGACGCCCTCTTCGCCCAGGCCGCGCATGTGACGAAGCTCACCGTGGTGAACAACCGCATCGTGGTGAACAGCATGGAGGGCCGCGCGGCGCTCGCCGAGTATGACGCCGCCACCGGCAAGTTCACCCTGCACGCCGGCACCCAGGGCTCCTGGCTGGTGAAGAACCTGCTGGCCAACACGGTGTTCAACCTGCCGCCGGAGAAGTTCCGCGTCATCACCCCCGATGTCGGCGGCGGCTTCGGCATGAAGCTCTACATGTACGCCGAGTATGCGCTGTGCTGCTGGGCGGCGCGCAAGCTGGAGCGCCCGGTGAAGTGGGCCTCCGAGCGGATGGAGGCCTTCCAGTCCGACACGCAAGGCCGCGCCAACCTCACCGAGGGCGAGCTGGCGCTGGACAAGGATGGCAGGTTCCTCGCCCTGCGGACCAGGAACTACGCCGACATGGGCGGCTATCTCTCCACCTTCGCGCCCTTCATCCCCTGCGGGGCGGGCACCAAGGTGCTGGCCTCGGTCTATGGCTTCCAGGCGATCTGGGCCAACGTGCTCGGCATCATGACGAACACCGTGCCGGTCGATGCCTACCGCGGCGCCGGGCGGCCGGAGAGCAACTACCTGGTCGAGCGCCTGATCGACGCCGCGGCGCGCGAGACGGGGATCGACCGCATCGAGCTGCGCCGGCGCAACATGGTGCCCGCCAGCGCCATGCCGCACAAAACCCCGGTCGGCCAGACCTACGATTCCGGCGAGTTCGCCCAGGTGCTCGACACGGCGCTGGCCAAGGCGGACTGGGACGGCTTCGCGGCGCGGCGCGCGGAATCCGCCAGGCGCGGGAAGAAGCGCGGCATCGGCATGGCCTACTACCTGGAGGCCACGGGCGGCGACGCCTCGGAGCGCGCCGAGATGCGCTTCGCCGAGGATGGCATGGTGGAGGTGCTGGTCGGCACCCAGTCCACCGGCCAGGGGCACGAGACGGCCTATGCCATGATCACCGGGCATGAGCTGGGCATCCCGGTCGAGAAGATCCGCGTCATCCAGGGCGATTCCGACGAGATCCCGACCGGCGGCGGCACCGGCGGCGCGCGCTCGCTCTATTCCGAGGGCACAGCGCTGCTGGCCACCGCCACCACCGTCATCGAGAAGGGCAAGCAGGCGGCGAGCGAGGTGCTGGAAGCCTCGCCGGCCGACATCGAGTTCAGCACCGGCCGCTTCGCCATCGCCGGCACGGACCGCGGCATCGGCATCCTCGAACTCGCGGCGAAGCAGCGCGAGCGCGCCGCGCGCGGCGAGGCGGCGACGCTGCTGAACGCCGCCGAGGTGGCCGCCATCCCGGCGCACACCTTCCCCAATGGCTGCCACATCGCCGAAGTCGAGGTGGACCCGGAGACGGGCCATGTGGAGACCGCCCGCTACATCGTGGTGGACGATGTCGGCCATGCGCTGAACCCGCTGATCGTGCGCGGGCAGGTGCATGGCGGCGTGGCGCAGGGCATCGGCCAGGCGGTGATGGAGCGCACCGCCTACGACCCGGAGAGCGGCCAGCTGCTCTCCGCCAGCCTGAACGACTACGCCCTGCCGCGCGCCAGCGACCTGCCGGACATCGAGGTGGAGCTGGTGGAGATCCCCTGCACCACCAACCCGCTCGGCGTGAAGGGCGCGGGCGAGGCCGGCGCGGTGGGCTCGCCCCCCGCCATCATGAACGCGCTGGTGCACGCCCTCTCCGACCAGGGCATCACCCATCTCGACATGCCGGCGACGCCGGAGGTGGTGTGGAAGGCCATCGCCACGGCGCAGGCGGCCTGAGGGCGTCGGCCCGGTGCCGGGGAGCCCGCCTCCCCGGCACTTCACTCAATGAGACAAATCTCTTTATTGGGAATTTTTTAAGAGCTTCTTGATACCGATCCTGCTCCGGCCCGGTAGGAAACCGGCGGGTTTCCCTCCCCCTGCGCCGCCCGGCGCGGCAGCAGGCAGCAGGATCGACACCACAGATGAGCTTGACCGTCCCCGCGGGCGCCGTGGCCTCCTCCGGCGCCACCAGCAGGCTGAGCCAGATCGCGAGCCAGTACAGCGCCGCCAAACTCCTGGCGCTGCGGCCGGACCCGGCACCAGCCCCGTCCCCGGCCAAGCCCCAGCCCCAGCCCGCGGCCGCCTCGCCCGGCAGTGGCACCGCTTCTCCGGCCGCGGTGCTGCAGAACCTGCCGGTGCCGCAGAAGGCCCCGCAGAACGCCGGCGCGAACGGCGCCCCCGCGCCGATCCGCCTCGACTCCCCCACGGCCGCCTACATCTCGGAGAAGCTGGCCGCCGGCGACACCCGCTTCGCGGAGAAGCCCGAGCTCAGCATCGTCTCGGCGCAGGAGAGCCGCACGCGGCAGCAGATGTGGAGCCCCCGGCCCTCCACCATCATGACCGTGGGCGGCCAGGATTATGAGGTTCTGGGGGAAGCCACCGCCACGACCTATGAGGTTTCCACCCGCATCGTGAAGGTCGAGGACAGCAGCCAGGGCATCCTCTACACCTACTCGGTGCGGAGCGAGCGTCTGGCGTCCGGCGCGGGCGAATTCGGCCCGCCGCAGGTGACGCTGGAAAGGGCCGAGACAGCGCCCCCGTCCACAAGCCGGGCCATGCCGTCCCTGATGCCGGTCGCCAGCGGCGGCGCGCAGGGCGCCTCCGGCTCCGGCAAGCTGGCCGAATCCGACATGGTGGCGGAGGGCGCCAAGCTGATCACGGTGCAGAGCCGGCAGGCCGTGAACGGCTATGGCCTAGCCTGGCAGAACCCGGGCGCGCTCCTCAGCCTGTCCTACTGACCACCGGTGCATCGCCAGCCTTGGGTTGGCCCGCCGGGCAGGGTGCGGCGGCGCGGCACGGACCCGCCCGCGGGAACCGGGCGGCCGCCTGGCGCCCGGCGCCCCCGAGCGGCGTCCCGGCCGGCCGGGCCTTCCCCTCTGGTCAATATCGACGCCTCCGCCATCTCGTCTCCCGCAGACGGCGCCGATGACAGCGCGGCCCTGTTGCGCGGGCTCCAGCAGCAGGGGCAGCTCCGGCTCGGCGCCACGGCCCTCGGGGGTACGGAAGCGTACACGCCGCCGCTCGAATTCTCGCAGGCCCTCCTGGGCTTCCAGGCCGGGGAAGGCGACACGCCGCAGCCCCTCTTCAACCTGCTGGCCTGAGGGCCGGCCCGCGCTCAGCGGAAGCTCAGCTCATCCGTCTCGCACAGGTTGAGGCCACGGCGCTCCTCGGCGCGGCCATTCGCCCACACCACGCGCAGGTCGTAGGAGCAGGCGCCCTCCGGCAGCCGGATCGTCATGCGGCCGCCCGGTGGCACCGTGTCGCGGCCGAGCCGGTCCTCGCCCCAGTCATTGCTGCTGGTGGGCGAGGCGTAGAGCTCGCGGATGGCGCGGCTGCCATCGTTCACCAGGGCGAAGCTCGGATTGCCCTGCGCCACGGCGGCGGGGCCATCGGCGCCGGCGCGCAGCCCCCCGGTGCGCGCCGGGGTGCCGATCACCACGTCGCGGTCGCGGCAGGTGTCGATATCGCGCCGCTCCTCCGTCAGCCCGCCCTCGAAGACCAGGCGCAGATCGGTGCGGCAGCCGCCGGTGGGCGGCATGCGGATGGCGAGTTCCCCGCCCGCCGCCAGCCCCTCGGCGCCCAGCCGGTTCTCGCCCCATTGCCGGGTGCGGATGGGCGAGGCGTAGAGCCGCTCGATCAGCCGGCCGCTGCGGTTGGTCAGGTTGAAGGAGCCGTCCAGCTCCTCCCTCCTCTCGTCCGGCGCGCCGGTCTGGGCCAGGGCGGAAGCGGGCAGGACGGAAGCAGGCAGGACGGGCGCCAGCAGCGCCAGCAGCGCCAGCAGGGCGAGCGGCAGGAGCCGGTGCCGCCTCACCGCAGCACCAGCCGCGGCTGGATGCAGAGATCGACGCCGCGATGGTCGACCGGCGCGCCGCGCCCGGTCACGGCGCGGATGTCGAAGAGGCATTCGCCGGGCGGCAGCGGCAGGCTCAGGCTGGCGCCGGGCAGCAGCGGCCGCCCCTCCAGCCGGTCCATGCCCCAGTCCCGCTGCCCGGCGGGGGAGACATAGGCCAGGGTCACCACCTGCCGCCCGCGATTCTCCAGCAGCAGCACATGCGGCAGGGGCGGGCCCAGCACCACGCGCGGCGTGGCGCATGTGTCGATGCCGCGCAGGTCGCGCACCGCGCCATCGGCCTGCACCGCGCGCAGGTCGATCACGCAGCCGGCGCGCGGGTCGAGCCGGATGGGGCGGGCGGCGCCGGGCGGCAGGGGGGCGCCGGCCAGCCGGTCATGCCCCCAGTCGCGCGCGGCGGCGGCGCTGGCGAAGACCCGCTCCACCGGCACCGGCGTGTTGTTCAGCACGGTGAAGGAGGGGTCCGGCCCCCGATATGGCCCCTGGTGTGGCCCCTGGTATGGCCCTGGGCCCTGGGCCCGCGCCGGCATCGCCGCCGCCGCGAGTGTCAGCATGGCCATCAGCAAGGCAAGGCGCGACATGAACGGAGTCCCTCCAGAGCGAATCGCACTTCCGAGGAATGAGGCGGTGCCGGCGTGGTTGCAAGGCCCCACCCCGGCCTCGCCGGCCCGGGCCACTCAGCCCGCCGCCGCCCAGGCGCCGCTCCCCGGCTCCGGCCGCGCCAGCCCCTCCGCCTCCAGCTTGCGCAGATGCGCGAGCAGGCTGCGCCCGGCGGCCGGCACCAGCCGCGGGTCCAGCGCGCCGTAGAGGCGCGGCACCAGCACCGCCACCGCGCCCGGCCCCCCGGCCAGCGCCGCGCGCAGCGAATCCTCGCGCGCCTGGCGGTGCGCCAGCAGGGCGCGGGTGAAGCGCGCGGGCTCCGGCAGCGGCGCGCCATGGCCGGGCAGGAACAGCGCCTCCGGCCGCGCCGCCAGCCGCGCCAGGCCCGCCATGTAGGCCGCCATGTCGCCATCCGGCGGGCTGACCACGCTGGTGGACCAGCTCATCACATGGTCGGCCGAGAACAGCACGCCCGCCCCCTCCAGCGCGAAGCAGAGGTGGTTGGCGCAGTGCCCCGGCGTGTGCAGCGCGGCGAGGCGCCAGCCCTCGCCCGCCACCGTGCCGCCATCGGCCAGGGCGATGTCGGGGGTGAAGGCGTGGTCCGCCCCCTCGCCGCCGGCCTCGGGGGGCGTCTGGTGCGGGCCGAAGCCCAGCGTCGGCGCGCCGCTCGCCGCCCGCAGCGCGGCGGCGCCGGGCGAGTGGTCGCGGTGGGTGTGGCTGACCAGGATGTGGCTGACCGTCTCCCCCGCCAGGGCGGCGCGGAGGGCGGCGTGGTGCGCCGCGTCCTCCGGCCCGGGGTCGAGCACCGCCACCCGCCCCTCGCCGATCAGGTAGGTGTTGGTGCCGAGGAAGGTGAACGGCCCCGGATTGCCGCAGCGGATGCGGCGCAGCCGGGTGCCGCCGAAGCGGCCCAGCTCCTCCACCGCGCCGGTGGGCAGCGGGTCGTCCTTCAGGAAGGGAATGCTCATGCGTGCCTCCGCTTCATCTCACGGTGCAGGATGTAGAGCCCGGCGGCGACGATCAGCGCCGAGCCGGCCAGCATGGCGGGGCCGGGCACGTAGCCCCACACCACCCAGCCCAGCAGCATCGCCCAGACCAGCGCGGTGTAGGAATAGGGGCCGAGCGAGGAGACCTGGGCGCTGGCATAGGCCTCGGTGAGCAGCACCTGCGCGAGGCCGCCCAGCAGCCCGATGCCGAGCAGCAGCGGCAGGTCGGCCAGTGTGGGCGTGACCCAGACGAAGGGCAGCGCCAGCAGGCTGAAGCCGGTCATCAGCAGCGACTGCCACAGCACGATGGTGGCGCTGCTCTCGGTGCCGGAGAGCTGGCGCACCAGCATGGTGGTGAGGCCGGAGAACAGCCCGTGCACGGCGGCGGCGGCGAAGCCGGCCCAGATGATCCATTCCGGCATGCCCGGCGGCACCACATGCGCCGCGCCGAAGGCCCCCTGCCCGATGGCGATGATCAGGATGCCGACGAAGCCCGCGATCACCGCGCCCCAGCGGTGGATGCCCGGCCGCTCGCCGAGGAAGGGGATGGAGAGGATGGTGACGAAGAGCGGCGTGGAGTAGGTCAGCGCCGTCTGCTCGGCCAGCGGCAGCACGGTGAGGGAGAAGAAGGAGCAGCTCATCGCCGCCGTGCCGGTCAGCGCGCGGGCCACATGGCCGGGAAAGCGCCGCGTGCGCAGCGTGACATGCCGCCTGAGCCCGATCAGCAGCACCACCGGCAGGGCCAGGGCGTTGCGGAAGAACATCAGCTCCGGGAAGGGGATGCGGTCCCCCAGCGCCTTCACCAGCGCGCCCATGACGGTGAACAGCGCGGTGGCGCCCAGCATCATCAGCGCGCCGCGGCGCACATCGTGGCGCAGCGGCATCAGCGGGCCGCCCCCATGCGGGCCTCGCGCGCGCGCACCCGCTCGCGGTGCAGGTTGTACAGCCCGGCGGCGATGACGATGCCCGCCCCCGCCAGCGTGGCGGCGGCCGGGAACTCGCCCCAGATGAGCAGCCCCAGCACCAGCCCCCAGACCAGGGTGGTGTACTCGAAGGGCGCCAGCACCGAGACGGGGGCGATGGCGAAGGCGCGCGCGAAGAGGAAATGCGCCGCCCCGTTGGCCAGGCCGAGGAAGACCAGCGCCAGCACGGTGGGCGCGTCCGGCAGCAGGCGGGGCGGCGGGAAGAAGGGCAGCAGCAGCAGCCCCACCGGGATGTGCGCCAGCAGCAGCCAGAAGGCGATGGTGGCGGGGCTGTCGGTGCGCGTCAGCAGGCGGGTCCAGATCCGCGTCAGCGCCAGGAAGCCGACGCCGCCGAGCAGCATCGCCGCCTCCCACCGCCACAGCGCGCCGTCCGGCTGCAGCATGACCAGCACGCCCGCGAAGCCCACCCCCGTGCTGGTCCAGCGCCGCCAGCCCACCGCCTCGCCCAGCAGCGGGATGGCCAGCAGCGTCATCAGCAGCGGCGCGGCGGCGGTGACGGCGTAGCTGTCGGCCAGCGGCATCGCCCGCACCCAGGCGATGTAATAGACGAGGGTGACGGCGCAGTGCAGCAGGCTGCGCCCGGCGATCAGCCGGCCATTGACCGGCCGCAGCGAGGCGCCGCGCGCCAGCAGCGCGATGGCGATGGCGCCGAACACGCCGCGCCAGATCATGGCGGCAGCCGGCCCCACCTGGGGCAGCGCCCATTTCACCGCCGCGTCGGCGCAGGCGATGATGGCGTAGCCGAGCGCGATGAAGCCGATGCCGCGCACCGCGTCGTCGAGCACGGGGCGCGCCGGCGGCGCGGCAGGCAGCGGCGGCGCCGCGGCGATGGGGGTGGTGGCGCGGGGCACGGGCGCCCCCGAACCAGAAGCCGTGGCGGAAGCAGAGACGGAAGCGGCGGCGGAAACCGAGGCGGAGGCGGGCCGGGGCATGGGTGCCCCGGCGCGGGGTTGTCGGTCAGACAAGGGTGGCCTCGGCCACCTGGCAGGTGGCGCCCTGCGGGTCGCGCGTCTCCAGCAGGATGCGCCCCTCCGACTGCCCTTCACCTTGGCCCTCCTTCGGGCGGCCGAGCAGGGTGAGCGGGCTGCCGCCGATCGCCGGGCGCTGGCCGCGGTAGCGGAAGGCGGCCAGCCGGGCGCCGGGGCGGGACATGTCGAGCGCGTGCTGCGCCAGCCAGGTGGCCTGCAGCGGCCCGTGCACGACGAGGCCGGGATAGCCCTCCACCTGCGTCACATAGGGGTGGTCGTAGTGGATGCGGTGGCCGTTGCCGGTCAGCGCCGAGTAGCGGAACAGCAGCACCGCGTCCGGCATCACCACGGTGCTGGTGGCGTCCTCCCAGTGCGGCGCGGGGGGCGCGGCCTTCACCGCCGCGCCGCCGGCGCCGCGGTAGACGATGTCCTGCTCCTCCTCCAGCACCGGGCCGCGCGGCCCCTCCAGCACGTGCTTCACCGTGACGAAGACCAGCTCGCCGCTGCCCCCCGCCTTGCTCTCGATCGACTGGATGGTGCTGGTGCGGCGCACATCGTCGCCGCTGCGCAGCCCGCCCTGGAAGGTGACGCGCCCGCCCGCCCACATGCGGCGCTCCAGATGGTGCACCGGGGGGAGGAAGCCGCCGCGCTTCGGGTGGCCGTCCGGCCCCAGCCCGTCGGCCGGCTTCCAGTCCTGGAACAGCATCCAGTGCCAGAGCGGCGGCAGCTCGGCCTGCGGCACGGGGCGGGAGAGGGTGGCGGCCAGCCCTTCCACGAGGCGGGGGTCGATACGGTCCTCGCGCGTCTCGGCGCGGCCGACGAATTCCTGGTACGGCATCATTCCTCCCGGACGAACAGCTGGTGGCCGTCGATCTCACCCCTTCTCCGGTACTGCGCCCAGGCGCTTTCGAACAGCGGGTGGCGGCGGAAATAGGCGATGAAATCGAACGGCGCGCCGCCGCAGGCCGGAATGCCGGTGTAGTTCGAGACCAGCACCGCCGCCGGCGGCGCCTGCGCCATGCGCTCCGCCACGGTGCGGAAGACGGTGGCCTCGGCGTCGCTCATCTCCCGGGGCGCGCGGTAGCGGGCGCCGCCCTCGGGGCATCGCTGGTAGGTGGATTGCAGCAGCCACAGGCTCATGAAGGGCAGGATGGAACGGGCCTGCGCGTAGTTGATGGCCGGGTAGGCCGGCGCGATGTCCGGCGAGAGCACCAGCACGCGGGCGCCGCCCGCCTCGCGCTCCAGCCATCCGGTGAGCTCGCCCGGCGGGCCGGCGGCGAAGCGGAACTGGATCCAGGGCGACTGGTCGCCGCGCAGGGCGAAGAGGGCAAGGGCGAAGGCCAGCCCCGCGGCCAGCAGCGGCG